>JBAQEN010000907.1:0-2915 GCA_049286765.1 Methylococcaceae bacterium | reverse complement strand
TGCACAAGCGGTGGGATGCCCCGAGGGGAACGGTATTATTAACAGGTGAATGGTTTACGATAAGATTGGATACAGCCGGTACAGGTGTCCGTAATGCGGTGTATTATAGGATCTACTACAAAAAAGTACCCATCAACCTGAGCCAATACATAGCCCTTACAAAACAGAACGCCTGAGCGGAGACGCCGGGCTTGTCCTATTAACATATCTTCACAAGAACGGTCGATGACAGGCGTAAATCAATAGTCGCCAGCAAGTCGATCAAAAAAAACCCCCGGTGTTAGGCCGGGGGTAAGGCTGATGAACCTTCAGGAGAGGAATCACCATGAAAAATAATGTAGCAGTTAATGCAGAACAAATCAAGAACAAAACAGGGGTACAGTATCGTGCATCAGGTAATCTCTTTATTGCAACAGCTCGGACTAAAACAGTCCCTTCAAGTTACAGCGGCAATCGTGGCGATGTTGTCAGGTTTTCTGCTGGTAGCGGTATTCGTATGCGGCGTTATTTACGCGAGTGTCGTACTGATTACGGACACATGGTCACGCTCACATATCCCTATGAATACCCCTCAAATGGAAGGGAAACCAAGGAGCACCTCAGGCGATTTCTCCAAGAGCTCCAAAGACAAGATCGTCGAATCTCTATCGATAGAGAATACAGACCACCTCACTCCGCCTTTTGGTTCCTTGAATTCCAAGGACGCGGCGCGCCACACTACCATATATTCGTTAACCGACCGGTAAATAAAGCCTGGTGTTCGCGCACCTGGTACAACATCGTTAATTCCGAAGATATAAGGCACCTCCATGCGGGTACACGCTGCGAAGATCTCATTCGAGGCCGCGCGGGTACAATTTCGTACGCCTCAAAATACGCAGCCAAGGCCGAACAAAAGGACGTTCCTCCAGGTTTCGAAAATGTGGGTAGATTTTGGGGCGTGTACGGATGTAGAATCGTGGTGTCAGCTGACACCTTTGTTTCACGTAGAGACCAAGAGAATTCAGAGACGATCGAAGCACTAAAAAAGATAGAAACAAAGCTTAAAACGCTGGTTTCGCAGGGTAGAGCGGAAATTTACAAGAGGGAAGAGGGGTGCATGATAGCAATAGTTAAGTTTCCCAATGATCAGATGGACATGCGGCGACTTGTCGGCATGTTAAATGCGACCGTGTTAAGAAAGTACGACATGTTTGAGGATGCAGAAGTGGAATGTGGGGGGGTGTATGGTTGAGAATTGCAGGCCATTGGCAAAGAAGAGGAGTAAACCAAGGGTTTATAGCGAGAGAGACGTGGGCAGAATAGTGGCCTACGCAAGAAACGACGGTGCAAGCGACATCAAGTTAATCGCTTACATATTACAATCATTCGGATTAAGGAACATAGAATGTCTGATTTTCAAGATTCTGGACATATTAAACACGGCAATATTCTTAAATGCCATACTCCTGGTGTTGAAAGGCATAGCGTCGTTGGCCAAAGCGGTGAAGATATTGAGGACTGGAGCGAGATCCCGTTTGACGCTATCAGTCTTAGAGCAAATCTTACCCAGCAGATTCAATACTTCGTTGGCTGCTTTCTTGACGTGGGTAGGGAGTGTAGAACTTGCTACTGGTACGTTGATAATCTTTCTGTCAGCGATGGCGAACAACGCCGCCCTGTACTTACTTGCTCAGGGCGTTTGCCTGGAGCAGATAGATCCCCTGAAGGTCGAGGTGGAATCGCTTGACGTGAGTACTCTTTTTGAGGATATTAGCGATGCAATCACGGTTTTAGAAACCATCGTCAACGATAATATTTAATTGGAGGCCTATCATGGCAAAATTAGTAAACGCGGCAATCACGAAGCGTCAGGCGATACGTGCGCTGGAGGCCAGGCGGGATCTGTTGATCCAAAAAAAAGCGGGAGCGCACGAAGAACTGGCAAAAACACGGGATCAGTTAAAACGCGCGAGAGCAAAGTAATAAGCTTTGAACCACGTCACATTTTAAATAGGGGGCAACCATGGCAATTATAAGAGGTACCGTACTCGAAGCGGTAGCAGGAACGTTCATCCAAGACACGATAGATACAAATATCCCTATCGACGGTAAGTTCGGGTGGGAAATCACCGGTTTTAAGGCGTGGTGTTCGACGTTGTATGCCGAGGCAACCACCGCTGACTACCAAATATCGGCAATTCTGTCCACGCAAGTGACCACGGTAACGACTCCAGGCGACACGGAGGAGATCGCCCGTGTGGGCTGGGCTAACGCATTCACGACCGCTGCGGTTTGCTACCCAGTGCAGCCAATATTGACCGCACAGATGCTGGAATCACGACTAACTGTTCAGCCGCAGTTGTACGTTAGCCTGGATACGGATGGTACCGCGGCAGTTTCGCGCATCTATTACGAGTTCAGCTATCAGATCGTTAAGTTAAGTGAGCTTGAAGTGATGCGTCTGTTGGTTGGCGGTGTCTAGTGACGGCAAACGCCAGTGATGTATTGGCGGGAACCGTGCGAGTTCCGACAACAGGTTATGGCGGCGACTCCCCATATGCGCTTAGTATAAGGACGGGTTTGGCGTTGGGGGAACTCGCCGCGCTGTCGATATCGGCGGTAGAGTTCACCCTGGATGTGGTAGTTGCGCAGGGGTGGGGGAATAACGATGGATCTGTGGAAGTTCAAATGTATCGGGGTACGAAAGTGGCAGATACGGCTGTGTACCCCAGTAATGGCCAAAAATACATATGCGGATTCGACTGGTCAAAACAATTCACCACAAGTGGGACTGTGGAAGACCCCATGCACAAGCGGTGGGATGCCCCGAGGGGAACGGTATTATTAACAGGTGAATGGTTTACGATAAGATTGGATACAGCCGGTACAGGTGTCCGTAATGCGGTGTATTATAGGATCTACTACAAAAAAGT
>JBAQEN010000906.1:0-7298 GCA_049286765.1 Methylococcaceae bacterium | reverse complement strand
GAAAAATCCAACAAAAACACTCAGGATGATAAGAAGCTTAACGCCATAGTAAAAGCCGAAAAAGCCAGTCTTAGAGCAACCAAAGCAAGGCAGGATGCCGCAAACCTGATTAATGCCGAAAAAAAGGCGGTGGCAAAGGCTGAACGTACGGCTCGTACCCATGAACTTTGTAACTCGGCTGGCCTGCTTATTTTGGCGGGGCTGGTTGATACCAAAACAGGAAAGCCGACAATCGATAAAGCCGAATTGTTAGGGGCGCTGCTTGGACTGGCAAAAGTCCCAGCAGAAGACCCACGGCGCAAGGAGTGGAAACGGGCGGGTGATTCCTTGCTTCTTGCCGAGCAATCGGCAAAATAAATCCTATGAAACAATTTTGTCGTTTGTTTAATAACCGGAAAATCTGATTCTTTTGCGTTACATGTAACATGTTGTTAGACTGTTACATGTAACGCAAAATTAATGTATGGAATGGAAAATTATGACCACAAAAACAAGTGCTGAGCGAGTGCAAAAACATCGAGCCGGACTACGAGCTGCCGGACTACGGCCCGTGCAGATCTGGGTTCCAGATACACGAAGTAGCGGCTTTGCGAATGAATGCCGCCGTCAATCCCTTGCGCTGAAAGGCGACCTACAAGAAGCCGACATATTGAACTGGCTAGAAGCTGTGGCTGACACTAAGGGTTGGGAATGAGGCGCGGCGATCTAGTAACGATTGCGTTACAAGGCGATTATGGCAAGCCTCGCCCCGCCCTGATCGTTCAATCAGACTTATTTTCCGAACATCCATCCGTAACCATAATTCCAATAACGAGTGAGCTGCGAGATACACCACTGTTTCGTGTTCCGATTAGGCATGGCGAAAGCACAGGACTAAGAAAACCGTCAGAAGTCATGGTGGACAAGGTGCAAACCATTCCACGCGAAAAAATAGGGGGAGTGTTTGGACGTATAGCCGAAGAAGATATGTTGGCAGTTAGTCGGGCATTAGCCGTGTTCCTTGGCGTTGTATGAAGATAACCAAGACGAATCTATATCGACATCCTATTAACCGCTCTTAGAGGCCGTATAACGCCAAGAATGAAGATAACCAGGGTGGATCTATATCGACATCCTGTTAACTGCCCTTGCCCTTGCCATTTCCGCCTTCGTCCATCACTGCGGCTTAAATATCCTAGCGGGTGAATTGCCGTAGCGAAGCGAAGGCAAGAGGGGCGGCAATGAGCCCCTTTTTAAAAAAGTTGTGAGTGATAGCGAACTCCTTATTTCCCTGTTTTTCCGCTTGTGCTGCTGGTCGAATTTTCGCGCGCGCGAGGTTATAAAAGGTTATAAAAGGTTATCGGGTGGCAAAAATAGGCTTATATGTTTGATTTTTAATTGAAATAAGGCGTTCTTGGCGTAACCGCTATACCGTCAAAGTGTAACCGCTATACCGTCAAAGTGTCCGCTTAAATACAGGTAAGCACCTACCCCAAAAACAAGGGCAAGAGCCAAAGCAACCCATAACCACGGGCGGACAATCGCGGGAGGGTCGTTCTGGTTTGCTTTTGGGGTTATCTGCGCTTCCTGTTCTGGCTTCGGCTGATGGGTTAGTAGGGCGGTTAGTTTGCTCTGTGTGGCACGGCGTTCGTCCTCTGATTTGTCTAAGCGTTGCCGCAAGTCATCCCGTTCGCTTTTGATCTCCCCTAAAAGTTCGCGTAAATGCTCAACTGTAGCCTGTAAACCACTGGTTTCCTTATGTGTTTCCATCTGTACACTTTCAACTGTTGATTGACTGTTTCCAGTGTCCGCGGGGAAAACCCGGAAAAGTTCGGCTGGGTCAATTTGATAATACCCCTTGTCGTCTTTAACTGCCGACATTCTGCCGTTTTTTATCGCTTTTGATATAGCTGATTTTGTAACAGTACTAACTTTTGCGGCTTCGCCTAGTGTCAACATGCTATGTTGCCTCTCGTCAACTTGAATGGTACGGCAACTGTCAACTGGCAACCACAATATGTCAAGACTTCTGTTGTGGTGTGGTGCTTCTTGCTTTGCGTGTTTTTTGGGCGATATGGCGAAGCTGGCCTAGGGTATGGCGAATGTTAGGCTTGATCGTGTCGCCCGTCACTTCGTATCCGTCCAAAAAACCAACAGCTTTTAGGTGGTCATGGGCTTTGATGATGTCGGCTTTAAGTTTTCTGGGGTTCGTGTTATTCGTCAATCCTGCAATTCCCGCCAAAGTCTCGAAGTTGTGAGCGCTTGGGGCGGCGTGGCTTGAATAGTAGGTGTGTAACGCCTTTGATGTGTAGTTCCGGCCAAGACTGCGGCGCTGTTCCCTGTCTATGGTCGCCCACATACCGAAGCCAAATAGAACCGCAAATTTAGGGTTTATGGTGATTTCATAATTTAGGGTAATTTCGTCACGGATTCCGCCGTGTATCAGTTGTCCAAAATACCGCTTTTTGTGGTCAGTCATATCAACCACGCCACCACAAAGCCGGATCAAAACCGAATGCAACCATTTATGCTGTGCGTTTCCTGTCTGCCGTCCTATGGATTTCAAAAACGAATAAGCGGAAAATTTAACCGGACTTCCCAAAGGCTGAAGCTTTGAAAGGTTCAAAATCTCAAGGTAAACGTCTAGGTCGGATTGGTCGAATTGCTCCCCTGTAAAAATGACCTCGACGCCTGACACTGAAAAAAGTTTTGTTTGCTTGATAAACTGCCGTTTTTGGCTGTTCAATGCTGGAAATAAGGCGGATCGAAAAACGGCATTCGGCGCAGCGCGTTTTCCATCTTCCCAAAAATCAAGCTGAACGATCTGCGCTGTGGGCTTCGGCTCTGGTGCTGTCGTGTTGGGTTGCAGACTTTCGCGTTCTGCCTTTTCGGCAATGGCGCGGCCAAGCCGTTCAAGGGATTCTGTCAGGTCTTTGGGGACTGGCTTTGTGCTACTCATTTTTTCTTTTTCCTTCCGACGCAATATGGTAATCTTGCCGAGCGGTACAGGGTGGGAACCCGATGACCGCCCGAAGTGATGAACTTCAAAAGGGCGCGACTCTTAGCGGAGTGAGTGCCCTTTTTCGTTTCCGAATTCTGCCATGCTTTGAGGATTAGCGGCAAGGGCTGTTACTCCTTTAAAGCCCTGTAAAGCGTTGCCTTATGCACGTTCAAGAGCGCGGCCACGTCCTGCGCCCGTTCGCCTTTGTCGATCTGCTTCTGTGCGTGTTTGATCTGGGCGGGGGTGAGTTTCGGCTTGCGGCCAAACGTCACGCCGCGCTTTTGAGCTTCCTTGACTCCGGCGCGGGTGCGTTCGGTTATCATGGAGCGCTCAAGTTCGGCCAGAACGCCGACAAATTGCCACATGGCGCGGCCTGTCGGGGTTTCCGTGTCTATGGCTTCGGTGATGCTCTGCAACCGCACCCCTCGCGCTCTCAAATCATCGAGGTGGTCGATCAGGTCGCGCAAGCTGCGGCCTAGCCTGTCTAGCTTCCAGACTATGAGGGTGTCGCCGGATTCGAGGGCGGCAAGGCAACGGGTGAGGCCGGGGCGCTTTTTGATCGTGCCGCTTATGCCCTTGTCCTCGAATATCTTGGCACATCCTGCTTTTTCGAGCGCGGCCAGTTGCAGGGCTGTCGTTTGGTCGTCGGTGCTGGTTCGTGCATAGCCTATTTTCATGCGCCTATTTTGCGCCTAACTTATGCGACAAGCAAGCCCTTGATTTCATGGGTTAAAAAAACCGTCGCAAAACTTACCCTTTGCGCAACGGGCGGCAAAAAAATTGGCGGCGGTTTTTTGAGGTTTATATCGTTTTGTCTACTGTTTTTAAATTGCTTTAGATGCCAATGGTCTTTATATGGTAATTTTGTCAAATGGTTTGGTTACAAACTACCAAACATCATTCAGGTGTATTTATTGATATAGACAGCTTAATAGGTGTCTACTTAACGTTAGGCAAATCAGGGAATTTTCTATGAATGAAAAATATAGTGGGTCTTGTCTCTGTGGTGAAATTAAATATGAGTGTATTGGTGAGCCGGTATTTTCAGGTAATTGTCATTGTAGAGATTGCCAAAAA
The DNA here is from genome assembly GCA_049286765.1 of Methylococcaceae bacterium. Lineage (GTDB taxonomy): Bacteria > Pseudomonadota > Gammaproteobacteria > Methylococcales > Methylomonadaceae > JAGXGJ01. The sequence goes on along the minus strand of JBAQEN010000906.1, from coordinate 3,241 downwards.
AGCTCTGGAAGCGGTTACGTTCCCGTCTTAATTTTTACAGCAGACACAATTAAAATAACTGGAAATCCAAAATTTTATGAAAAGTTAGGAGATAGCGGTAAAACAATAGAAAGAGGTTTTTGTACACGATGCGGTTCTACTGTTTTTGGAAAGCTCGAAGTCATTCCTAATGCAATAGGTGTTAGAGCTGGGACTTTGAATAATCCTAATTCCTATCAACCAAAATTTGACTTCTATACTAGTTCATCAAATCATTGGGACTTTATGAACGAAAATATTCCAAAACTAAAAAAATCGATACGAGAGGGCTAATTTACCGAGCTGTGTTTCAGCAAGTAAAAATGCCTAACCATCCGTTTCAGTAGACATTTTGAACCATTTTGTCTCATGTTTAGAATATCAACCTTGATTTTAGCGGCTTACAGGGGCATTAAAACACAAGAACAGTAGAGGATACCGACCTTCAAAAGCGATAGAAAGGTTTGATAAATTGTTTTGTTAGTGATAAAAGGTTGTAACTTGTATCACTTTTTAAAATTGGATTTAAAAACCCATGTCAAAAACTATTAATGCCGCTGTTAAGTTAGATGAAATACTGCATACACGACTTAAAGCCTTAAGCACCATCAAGGAACGCAGTCCCCATTGGCTCATGAAAGCGGCCATTGAGGAGTATGTAAAGCGTGAAGAAACTTACGAACTAGAAAAACGGGAAGATATGGAGCGTTGGCAACGCTACAAGCTTACAGGCCACGCCATACCGCACGAAGCCGTTGACGCATGGCTTGGATCATGGGGCAGCGAAAGCGAGCTACCGTGTCCAAGATAGTATGGTTACCCGAAGCACTGGAAGACACGCAACGGCTACGTCTGTTTTTGGAAGACAAAAATCCGACAGCCGCCGCGCGTGTTCTGCAAGCAGGGGCAAAACGCCTCGCCGGTTTCCCTGAAATGGGCCAACCCATGAATGACGGCACAGACCGCCGCGAATTGTTTCTACCTTTCGGCACTGGAAGCTATGTTTTGCGCTATATCACCGATAAGCAAACTGTCGTCATTATTCGCGCCTGGCATAGTAAAGAAAACCGCTAATATTTTTAGCGCTCAAACCCTCTATCTTTTCCTTGCTCCATTTGCTGTGTGAGTTTTTCGACTGCGCCTGGTGTACGCTTAATTTTCTCCAGCATTAGCTCCAACGCCACGCCTTGCGCGGTGGCTGGTTGTTTATTGAAGCTTTCAATGGTGGCTTTTAGCTCGTCAGACAATGCGCCCCACTTTTTGCCGCTATCACCGTACCCTAAAAACTTACCCTCTCGTTTTGTGGCCAAGACCTTAAAATCTGCTACGGCTTTATCTGCCGCCTTATCCGCTGTGGCTTTTGCTCTTGCAAGAGCCGCTTTTTGCTGCTCGGCTTGGCGTTGCTCCATTAATGCCTTGGCAAGATCAGGATGCTCTGTTTTTAGTCGTTGTTCGGCTTTTTCGTGGAAAGCCACCCGTTGCCAATGCTCTTGTCCGGATTTACCATCTATGGCGTCCTGAGCCTGTTTATTGTGCTCGTGAAATTCATCGATTTTATACTGCAAATCACGTTCCCAAATTGCAATATTATATTTCCATGTATCCGTGGCATAGAGTCCTAACAACGGTTTTTTAGGTTCTTCGGCTTTTAATTTCCACGCCGCTTGCCTTATTTTTTCCGCCTCCTTCAGTAGTCTTGTTTCCTCGTTTTTACGCCAAGCCACGCGCTCCTCTTCGATAAGCCGGCTTAAAGTCCGCTCGGCAAGTTTATTTTTAAGCGGCTCTGGTTTTTCTGCTGGTTGCTTTGCTGATTTTTCTATGGCGTCAATCTCAAAGCTGATTTTTTTGTTTATTCGTGGCATCACACCTAACTCAATGTTTTTAATCAGGTGTTCTTTAACCTGCTCCTGAAACAAAACCTGGTCTCTTTCTGTAAAGCCATCCTTGACTGCTTTTTTGGCTGCCGAATCAAAAAGCGGCTGATAGCTTTTTAGGCTCTCGTCTAACCTGTCAGCCTTGGCTTTTTCCAGATCGCCTGACAGGTCGATAATAGATACTTCGCGCCGCGCTCGTTCCAGTTCGCCCTCGGCAGATCGGCGTTCCAGTAAGGCGCTTATGTCATGCGTGTTAAGTCGGCTAACGCCAATAGCACCCAAGTGTTTTTCTGGTTCACGGTCGATGCCTTGATCTTTTAAACTTCGATGGTCTACGCGGTCGTTATGCCCGTATTTTTCGAGGTGGGTATTCTGCAAAGTTGCCCAACGCTCACGTAAGCTTAACAGTTCGGCTTTGAGTTCGTTCTTATGTTTGCCGCCGCTAAACTTTTTAGCGCCGCCTTTCTCTGGGTTCTTGGCGTTGTACCGTTTGAAATAACGCTCTGGATCGCGTTCTATGCCGTCCCTTATTCGTTCAGAATACATGATGTGTGCGTGGGGTTGATCGTCTTTTTCAAGGGCGGCTTTTGGCGTGTGGATAGCGAATTGATAGGCGTGTTTGTCGCCTATCTCCTGCTCGATAAATTCCTGCACTAATTCCAGCCGTTGGCTGGGTGTGAATTCACGGGGTAAGGCGACTTCTATTTCCCGATAAACAGAGCCGTTTACGCGCTCGTGTTCATCGGCGGCTTGCCAGAAGTGGGCGGCGTTATGCGCTGACCACTCCGGCATATTTCCGCTGCCGGTTGCTTCCAGGTCTTCGTAGCGGTCGCGGCCGCTATATTTACCCTCGCGGGCAATATAAGCGGCGTGTGCGGCGGCTTTGCCTTTGTTGCCTATCTTTGCGGTTAGGTGATATGAAGCCATGCGAATATCATGCTTTTTCCTTTACCCTCGGAGAGCGCACCCTTTCTCTATGAATACTCCAAGCGTAGCGATGGGGTATTCATAGAGAAAGGTATAAGTGCGCCTTACATCATTCTGCTGTAAGGATAACACGCTGTACAACCGCCTGCAATCTGCTAAAATCAGGCTGTAAAAAAACCACCAACAGCAACAAGGAGTTACTATGAAAAATGATGCATGGCTGAAAGATCGAGTGGCTTATTTGAAAGGATTAAAGTCGCGAAACGAACAACAAGAATTACTGGTTTTACTGGCTGAAAAATCCAACAAAAACACTCAGGATGATAAGAAGCTTAACGCCATAGTAAAAGCCGAAAAAGCCAGTCTTAGAGCAACCAAAGCAAGGCAGGATGCCGCAAACCTGATTAATGCCGAAAAAAAGG
>JBAQEN010000905.1:0-42053 GCA_049286765.1 Methylococcaceae bacterium | reverse complement strand
ATGTTTTTGCGCCAAGTCCTATCGCATTACTTGTTGAACTGGTTCCGATAAAAGAATCTAGCGTAAGAGTTGACGCTACTGCTTCTACTTCATTGCCCCATGTGCTTATCGTTGGACCAAAAAAAGTATCGATATCCGTGTCAAAAGTAGGACTTGCCATGTTAGGCGCTACTATTGTTTGAATGGTCATTAAGTTAATCCCTCTATTTCAATAGAGCACATGTTCGTGGTTGGGTAACTAATTTCAATTGAAAAATCCTTGTAGAATCCGTAAATTGTTAGTGGCTCATACCCTGCAACCTCTGTTCCTATCCAGATGCAGGGAGTTGCCCTGAACAGTGCCAATTGCCTAAAAATTTTGTTATAAGCTGCCGCATCCGTCTGGATATTAAAAGTTGCGCGTTTGGCAAAAGTCCGCTTAAGAATGGTGTAATTTCCGAATACATCAGCTTCTTTTACTGAATAATCGGTGATACCTGATGTGGCTCCGTACTGAGTTCCACCAATTTCAGTAATGCCTCCAAACTTGCACACGCCGACTGAAGCATTTCCGGTTGCTGCGGTGACTGTTATCGTTAATTCGCCGACCGGATACTGGTAAGGAATGTCTGTTAGCACCACATCTTCTTTTTGCAGATAGGGTTGAAAAAACCAGTCATATAAACTGAGAATAGGCGAGTCATCGAGGGACACAGTTTTTGAATAAACCACAACACCAGCAACTGTGTCTTTCAAGATTATGGTTACATCAGCCCCAATACAACCTAGCAAGGCTAAGCCATTTATCGCCCCAGGCAAAAGCGTAACAACAATTGACCCAGCGTTAGCAGTCTTGGTTCCGACGACATCATCAAACATAGCCCATCTGTTCGTTGGGGCATAATCCATCCATTTTGGCGCCACGCCGGTTAAATTTGTTTCAGGATCAAAGTTAGTGTTATTAACCAGGCACTCATAAATACGGTGTGTTGCTGCCTTAATTACCTTGTTTCCAACAACATAAGCGGTCGCTGCCGACCATTCTGTATAATCCGTTTCCGGCACATTGGAACTGGACAGCATGGCCGTTGTGGTAGTGATAGGATAGATTACCTTCATGCTACCACCCTGGCTGATAATGCGTCCCCGTCTGGTGACACTCTATCCAGTATTTTTGCCGTCTTAGCTGTATTTGCCACGGTAGCCCGTGTCTCTGCTCTCAGCATCACAACTTCTTCCCTCAGGGCTCTTAATTCCGCAATCAACTCTTGACTGTTACCGCTTGGCTGTGACAAGCGCATCATCAATTCACGGTTGTCTGCTGCCGGCATGACTCGCTCACCGGCATGAATATCAACATTCATGTCATAGGGGATTGAGTTAGTACCAATTGCCAGCTTGGGTGCCGTTTTCTTCCTTAATTCATCGGCATACTTCGCCGCCCTATCCCACTCTAATTTTGCCGCTGCTTCAGCTTCATGTTTTGCCGCTGCATCAGCCTTGAGAGCCTGCCTTTCTGCTGCTCCCGCTGCAACCAGTGCTAATAAATCCTCTGACTGTTTAAGCTGGTCGGATTTAAATGCTTTTGCATCAATGTAATACCGGCGTACTAATTCCTGATATTGCGCCATTGCATCAGCGTCAGCGTCCCATCCTCTGGTAAATTCAACACCAAAGCGTTTTTTATGCTCTCTCTGGAATCCGGACAGTATGTTTTCCCAAACGACGTTACCACTTTGGCCTACCTTAAAGGTTGATGGTGGCGCTGCCATTGGCAAGCCTGCCTGCTTCTTAAGTTCTGCGGCCTGTGCTCGACGATGATCCGCTAGCCCTTTAGCCTCTGCCACTTTTGCGTCTGCATCTTCTGCAAGACGAGATTTTTTATCGTACTTTTCTTTTGCAATTCCTTCCGCCGTATTCGCCTTTCCTGCTTCGTCTATATCCTCTTTCAGCTTCTTTTTTTCATTTAGCGCATCGGCTAACAGCTTGATTGCGTCAGCAACAGACAGTATTGCTTTTTTGTTGCCGTTAGCTGCGTCCACCTGGTCTTGCGCCTTCTTTAGTATGTCGTCCAGGCGTTTGATGTTTTTGTCATGCCTTGCCTGTGCTGCGGCGATAGCGGCCTTAGATGCAGCTTGTGCTGCCTGGCTAGCCTTGTCTATCGCTTGAATTGTTTTCTCTGCGTCAGTCAACTGTTTCTCGCCATTTTTGGCAAGTTCGTCCAGTATTCCTGCGGTGACACCCTGATCCCTTGCGTAATCCTGGAATGATGCAAAAAGGTTCTGGCTGGGCTTGGCAAGATCGGCTAAAGCTTGCTCCATTTCTTTACCGCCCGACAGCTTTCCTCCCGCCCTTACGTTGTCCAGTTCTCGGCTGATTAATGCCTGCGCTGATGACCTGCGTTGCCTGTCTAGAGCCGTTGATTCAACAACTGACGATTTCAACGCGTCGTTAATTTTGCTCAGAATATCCCTGATACCGGAAGCCAGATCATTTGCCGCCTGTTTCTGCGCCTCGTTTGCTTTCAGCGTTGCATCCAGCTTGTCTTGCTCATCCTTTATAATGCCCGCCAGCTTTTCATCTTGGTGCTTTTTACGCGCATTGACCGATCGTGTGAGTGCGTCCATTGCGTCGTTTACGCGTTGGTCGGCATCTTGCAACGCCCAGATAGCTTTCTGCATCCAGCGGAGGCTTTTATCCATCTCAGCCAGTTCCATTCTTCGGCTTGCGGCTAAAGCGCCAGATTTATTCCCTAACGCCTCCATTAACTGAATTTCAAGGCTCCTATGTTGCTTTAGCAGGTCGCTTTCTCTTGAGTAATACTGGTCAGCCACTTCACTCAGCTTTAACAGCATAGAGTACCGGCGTTGGTCGGCCTCATTAGCCAGATCAAGCCCTTCGATTAGCTTCCGGTACTGTTCGCGCGTTTTAGGCAGGACTATATTAACTTCTGCTAATGTTTCAGTCAGACGTTTTTGTAATCTTTCCTGTTTTTCAGTTTCGCTGTAGAACTTTTCGTAGTAGGTTTCGAACTGTGACTGAAATTCTTTTAAACCACCGGCTGCCTGAACCAGTGCGTCACTGATAGCGATGGCATTGCCTTTAAGCTCCATGCCTGACATACCCAGCGCATCCTTTACCACAGCAACCTCTGCCACGATCCTTACTGCCGTCTCAAGCATCCCTTCACCGAGCTGCTGATACTGACCGATAATGTCACCGAATACAGCGCCAGCCATAGTGTCAAGCATGGTAGATATAACGCCATTTACCTTCTTTGCCGCATCCTCACCATTTAAGCCCTGTAGGTCGATAAACAATGCAGGGATAACGTAGTTCTTAACACGCTCACCCAGGCCGTCGCCAAGCTGCTCGGCAAGACCATACATAGTCTGCCCCATTGATTTAAACACATGGGTTAGAGCGTCTGTAGTGCCCTGATCCATTTGTGAGTAAATGCGACTGTATTCCGTTTTATCTTTGGTAAATATCCCGCCTTTAGTCTTTGTCATAATGTCGGCAAAGAATGAGGCGTAAAACTGGTCTCCCTTGAGGATGTTTCCGACTGAACTTGGCCCGGTCGCTATGCCTTGACCTACAATGCTCTGAGTTTGCTTGCCGCCAAACAGGAATCCAAGGATAGCCTTGCCAATAGGATCAAACCCCATCTTCATGATTGGATCAATCGAAGTCAATCCCGCTGCAATTCCGGTTAATTTAGTCGGAGCAAGACTTACACCCGGCAATCCTCCTGCTTGAAACATTTTAGCCACTACGTTAGTAATGCCTTTTGATAGATCAGATATGCCGCTGTTTATTCCACGCAACTCCCTATATTCATCCGCGTGAATTGACTTCAATAGCTCATTTGTCCGGTTAATAGAATCTGATTTTGCAGATTTATCACCAAGAACGGTTCCTGTGTCACCTGATACAGGTGGCGGCTGCTGGCTTCCACCACCGCTGCCACCAAACGCGGCATAACCAAGCCCGGCCATTACTGCCGCCATTGCCGCTACACCTGCGAAACCACCCCAGCCAGACTGCGCAAAGAACTTAGCCGCCCCAGCCGCCATATCGACAGCAGTCGCAGCTAGTGTCTTTGCCGATTGGATAGCTTGCATTCCCATCTGAGCAACAGCAATACCCATCTCAACATTATGTAGGGCTTTAGCCGTGCTGCTCTTTTTGTCAAACAGTTCAGCGGTTGCCCCGACCATTTGCCGCATACCTGTCAGCGCTTGATTAGTTTTATCGTCCTCAAGTTTTTTGTTAGCCTTTAGATAGTCGCCCTCTTTTCCTAGCATCAAGGTAAACTTCTGGCGATCATCTAACTTTGATTTGTTTATGTCGCTTTTTTCTTTAGAAAATGCCGTGTTCAGCTTTTCTTGCTGCTTGGTGGTTTCCTTGATCGAGTCGCCAAGGTTTTGGAATATACCGGCTATTCGGCTGAATCCACCCAGCGCCCCATCAAAAACAGCGTTGTTTGTGGCCCCGAGTTGCTGAGTGCTTTCATTGACTTGCTTAATAAGATCATCATATGCCTGCATTGAATCTTTCGCCGCTTCGATAGATTTATTGCTTACTTCTGCGCCGGTATTCTTATCGAACTGATCCATTAAAGGCTTTGTTTTTTCAGGACTCAATCCTTGAGCCTTTAATTTTTCTTCGTAGTACGCCCGAGCGGATAAAGTAAGCTGGTTATAACGATCCACCAGACTATCCATTTCAGATTTTCCGGTATCGTTAGCCCGTTTCTCAGCTTCTGCGGCCTTGATTAAATCCCACTTTGCCATCTCAGACGCTTTAACCGCATCGGTCATGTGCAGCAAGCTTAATTCGTATTCTTTATAGCTGCGCTCGGTCATTGTCAGTTTCTTCAACTGATTGTCCTGCGCCTTGATCTCGCTTTGAATCGCTGAAACGATAGCTTCGGCCTCACGCTTTGCATCAGACATAGCTTTTGAGGCTAACTTCTCTGATTCGGTTGCACGGGCTTTTTTAGCAACATGTGCTTTTTTCTGAGACCCTTCTGTAGCCTCAATCTCTGCGCGAATCGCTTTTGCTGCTTCAATATCTTTTGAAGTGTTGGCGCTGTCCGTTGGTGGCTTCGCCCGCCCAGTCAAATCAACGACCATGCCATTATCACCTTTCGCAGTGGCTTTGGCTGAGTTGAATACGGCATTATAAAACTGATTCAATTCTTTTAAATCCTGAGTCAGACCTTTAATCTGGTTGGATATGAAATCAAGTATCGGTGAAATGGTATTCGATACCGGCGCCTCAACGACTCGTGCTAGCTCAATCCATGAATTTCGAACGTCTGCATATTGAGCGGTGAGTGTGTCACCGGCTTTCTCGGCTGCGCCCTGGTATCCAGCCAGCGCATTCACCATTATCGTGCCGAACATTTCAGAAGTCACTTTTCCCTCTTCTACGACCGCGCGGAAATCACCGACAGCACTTTTCCCGGTGTAACCCGCTGCCTCGGCTATCTTGTTTAATAGCCCCGGCATGGGTTCAGTGACCTGATTTAATTCCTCCATGTGCAGAACACCAGCACCAAGAGCCTGACTCAACCCGAACATAGACTGTTTTAACTGATCTGATCCAGCGCCGGTCTTGCTTTGAGCATTACTCATACCTTCAAGCAAAGCGATAGACTGCTTCCTGGTAGTGATTCCGGCCTGCTCGATGGTGAGAAGACGACTCATTGAGTCAGTCAATACCAGGTTGTCTTTATGGTGCTGTTGAGCCAGCTTTGACAGGTATTGCTCTACTTCGGCGTAGTCCTGTGCGCTCTTAGTCAAGCCTTTCATTCTGACTTCAAGGTTCTGAACTTGCTCAACGGTCTTGACGAGTTCTTTCGCAAGCTGGATGGCGCTAAATGCCGCTGCCATACTGCCGACTAATGCAGTAACACCGCTAATTCCACGACCTAGATTCTTTGCTTCGCTGTTGGCTTTAGAGAACGATTTCTCCATGCCTGATGTAGACTGCTCGGCTTTCTGTGCTGCGGGCGCAAGGTTGTTAAGATCGCGGGTTGCTTCTTTTACCTGAGTTGCATCAACTTTAATACCCAGCGAAGCAAAATCCATTACGACCCCTTTTTATGTTGGTGAGCTAGAAATATTTTATCTAGCGCCTTGATGATTTGTACTTCTTTTGGTGTTACCACTGCCCCGGTCAAGTCATTCCACGCAGCCAACTCTGAATAACTAAGCGGGTTTAACGCCATCCCGACTTGCCTTGAGTTACATAGATCTTGAAAGTAATTCCAAACGTGCTTTAAATGATATGGAAAATCAGGCTGGTTAAGTTGCACCAGCCTTTTTCCTGTTTGCCTCTCAATACTTTCAAGGTGAGATCGAAGCGTCTGCCCGTCATCCTTCCTTTCTGTTAAAACGTATTCCGATTCCGCAAATAAAAGGAGATCCTCTATTTGCGCTTCATAAAATTTTCAAGATCTTCGATGTACTCGTCAACCTGTTCTTTCGCCCATTCAAAGCGAGTATAAAAGGCTTTTCCAGCTTCCGTGGTGAATGCAACCTCTGCTGCGTCAATGGTGAATGTAGGCTTGTTGTTTGCACCGTCACGCCATCCCACAGTAGCGGCCACAACTAAATCAATCGAGTTAGCGTCAATGTCATCAGCGGTCGTCAGTTCGACTTTCTGTCCTTTACGTTGCGCCAGCCCAGCTTTCTTGAAAGCTGCGTTTCTCAGCGCCTTAACAGCGGTTTTATAGGGTGTTGAATCCTTACCAAGCAAGCTAATGAACATCCCCAAAGGTTCGCCGGTGGCCGGGTGTTTAAGTTCAATCTCTGCTGGTACGTCACAGGCTGCGCGAGTGTCAAGTGTTGCTAAATCGAATGCTGCTGGCTTTGCCATTTTGTTTCCTTTCTAAGTTAAGAGTCGCGGCTCAGAATTAAGCCGCGAGAGTTGCGTTATTGTTTAAGCTGCTTGTGAATCCTGCACACTGATGATTGTTTGATCATCAGCCAGCAATGCACCACCACTACCGTTTAATTCTGCGGTGAATGAATACGTCCCAATGATTCCCTTCTCGCCATCGTCTTTCGCGTCAGATGAAAGCTTAACTCGACTCATTGAGAACACGACAAAATCAGAAGTTGGTGTGCTGTTGTCAGCAACTGCGATAGCAATTCCAATGTTTGTGGCTGCATCGAAGTAACCAGACAACACGCCATCTTCAAAGAACGCTGTTAACTGACCTGACACTTTAACCCTTCCGCGCTGAATGTCGGGTGATTGGTTAGAGCCTAACACCGCGCCCATAGGAGCGGATGCCGCGTCAATCTTGATACTTGCTCCGGTAATGTTGCCTACCTGAATGCCATTAACAATAACTGCACCGTTTACAGCGGTTAGAACTGGTGTAGTGGTAGCGGCAGTTGGCGTAGTCAGGATTTGTATTGCACCTACTGAACGGTTAAGGCCAGCAAATGAAGCCGCAAAAGTTGCGTTGCCTGTTGCAGGAAGTCCAATATCAATCGAGCTTGGAACAACATCTGTATAAAGCTCAGAGCGGCCTATATCGCTGTACCATTCTTCAAACGTGAAGTATTCCTGTGTCTGTGCAGTCGTCGGAACGATGGCTTTTTTACCGACAACGGTAAATGTGACTGATCCGGTTTCAACTTTGGCAATTACAGGAGATCCGTCCAGGAAGAATCCTGTCATATTGCCAGCAGTCAAAGCAGTAATCATAAAATTCTTACTGTTATTTCCGACTGCTGTCGTTGTGAATCCGGTGAATCTTCCTACGTCATAAACTTTCAGGCCAGCAGTAAGGAATCCCGCTGAACCATCAACAAAGTGTGGGCCGGTTGCCGATGCTGTCAAGTCAGTACCGATAACCATAGGAGCGGTCGCGGTAAAGGCTTTACGCATCAATGCCGCGGTTAATTCTGCGTAGGTATTGGGCGATAATACGCCGTTTAACGATCCTGTTACTTTACGCAGACCGTGGGTGATGCCAGTTGATTGCTGGTGCGATGCAATCTCGTTGTTTTCGTAGGTGTCTTTGGTTAGGTCAAACTTCGACTGCTCACGGCGAAGAACTTGACCGCCGGTGCCTGAGGCTGGAACGCCTAGACCTGTCTGTTTCTTGAATACGGTACTTTTTGAAATTCCCTGCGCAACTGCCATGACTATACCTTATAGGCTATCAAGGCGGCAGTTTAGAGCGAGGCGTTAGCGAGGCTTTAAGCGGGCTTGTGTGATTTAAATTTTAGGGCATTTTACCCTATATTAGAGTTTAATACTTTACTTATTTCTTGTTCTCTTTGATCCAATTTTCCCACGCAGTCAGCATCCCTTTAGCCAGCCGTATTAATGATTCATGCAATATAATGGTTGATGTACTCATAATTAAAATATGTTCGCGTGGTATTGAATCTTGACCGGCAAAAACCAACGATCATCTACTGCCGCACCGGTGCCGATGTGTGGCGTTTTAGTAATTGTCACCGTAACACCACCTGATGTGTAGCTGTTTCCGCGCTTAAAGGTCGTCCGTATCAGTTCAGCCCTATCCTGTGCTGCCTTAGCTCCGGTCTGCAATGGATAGCGCAAATTAATCTGGAATATCCCCTGCTCACGATAGCCTCCGGTGATCTCTGGATTGTCCGGCTCAGACGGTAACAGAAAAGCTTGCTGGTAATTCGTGCCAGTGGCCGGGGTAAATGGCACATTTTCCCATGATGTAGCCAGTGCCGGTGTCATGCCGTTTAAAGCGGTTTCAAGCGCAATTCTAACCTTTCCTAAGCTCACCGAGTTGCCTCTCGGATGATAGACTCAAACTCTGCTACTGTACCGGCTACCATGTTTCCCGGAGGTGATTGTGTGCTGTGACCATCTTCAAGCGCCTGAGCATACGGCAAATTGTTCTGCACATAATAAACATGGCCTGCTGCCTGTTCTGGTATTGCTGCAATCCCTGCCGCTATTGTCTTGCTTCCCGATTTATCAGTTCCAGACACTTTGCCACTTGGCATAGTATCAACGCCGACTTGCCAGTTAGCGCGGAAGCGACCACCAACATAACCCTTTGGCAAATGTGATTGATCTTTCCAGTTTGCTGTATTTCCTACCGGAGATTTCAGCACAACCTTTCTGAGTATTCCTGAAACAATGCGCCGAGGTACTAAATCAGCCTGTGCGCCAGCCTTTTCAATGAACTTGTTAATATCTAGCGTAAAACTCATAGTTAAGCCCTGATATTGCAGTCGTACAGAACCACGACCCCAGCCGGTGAAAGCGGTCTCAATGGTTCAACTAAGGCATGCACCACACCGTCAAATGTCACCGTGTCGCCCAACACTGGAGCCGTGATTCCGGTAGCCGATAATAGCAACTGCTTGTCACCTGTCTTTATCAATGAGCCATCAATAACGCCGCTATTCCAACTCATGACCAGGCCGACTGCCGATTGTGTCGAGGTCGTGACGGTTGCTGATCCTGTTGCAGGATCGTAACTGCCTGCGCTCTGCCTCGTGAGCGTGAGCGGTAAGCCGAACTCGGTTAACAGTTCGGTAGCAGTTGCCGCCATGTCACCGTAAAAGCTCAACGTATTAACTCGTGGTTGATTGAGCTGTTGCTGTTGAAATAGGGTGACAGCATGGCTTCAATAGCCGGGTAGCGTGTAGATTTAGGCGAATATTTGTCATACTCAATCTCGATTGATGCCACTTTCTTTCTAATCGCTTGCTGCGTCAGGTCTGCCAGTAGATCGCCGGTAGACGATTTTAATGCCAGTTCAGCGCAAGCCCGTTGAATCTCAACGGGTACAATATTGGAGGCGACAAGCTGCGGATATTCCGAACTTGCCCCGTTTAAAACTGGTTCAAGATAAACGCCGAAACGAGGCCAGTCTAGTGACTGAACCGCATTCAGGCGCACACCTTTCCAGCGCGACCGAAACGCCCCAACCATATAGTCAGTGGCTTTTCGTAGGCATTGTTCGCGTATCGTGTCAGATGCTAACGCCGCCCAAGCAGAATTTCCCCTGTCTGCATGATAGGTAGTGGCCGCAGCCAGAGAAATATAACTTTCACTTGCCGCTGCCCCTGTTCCCGTTTCGGTCACTAATGCCATTGACTAGCGTTTCCGTGTAGTCTTTGGTTCTTCGGTTTGATCGGTTTGATCGGTTTCTTGGTTTGATCGTCTTGCGGAGCTTCGTAGGTATATCCGCAATGCTCGACATACTCACGAGCGTCTACGGGCTCAACCTCTACCGCATTGCCTTCTGGATCGTAAACGGTAGTCATGATTAATCGTCCTTGGCAATAAAGGCAGCGTAGTTGATGCCTGTGGCGATAGTACCGGCAATCAAGTTTGACAGTCTTACATAGCGATAAACTGTGCCAGCTTCTTCATTTCTGAATGGTACGACATAGCGACCCGCAGCGGACAAAGCGGCGTCCATGGGAACTACCAGGTTGCCAAATACCTTCTTTGCTAAACACACGCTACCGGAAGTCATTGCCGCCACGTTTGAGCCTTCAAGTGACACAGTGTAAATCTCGTTGCCATCAGCAACTTCAACCGCAGATACATCAAAGACTAAATATCCTTCAACTAAGCCATCACCCAAGTCAAGGATACTGCCATCAGCCGAAGCCGCCAGCAATCCAGCCGCTTTAAGCGATAAGGACGCATCATATACAAAACTGTTTTGAATTGTTCTAGCCATGTTCTTTTTTCCTTATGCTACGATAGCAGCGTCAGCGATTGACCAAAGTCGTGTTGCCGCTCTGCCGTTGAAGATTGCGAAAGCGTTGTACCACTCAACACGGGTTCTAAACACAGGAGCTGTTTGCAGTTCGCCCATGTCGCGCACATCCATTCCGCCATTTTGCAAGCCAACTAATGCGCCATCACCCATTGAAACGCAATAGATTGATGTGGCTGTTGCTGTTCCTGATGTTGCGGCCTCAGTAAACGGAAGAATTGAAGATCCAGCATTGTCAAGATCAACAACTAGGATTGGAAGGTCATCATAAGCTAGAACTCTCTTACCCAATTCATTTCTGTCATAAGTGATATAGCCGCCGACCGCTGTATTTCTTGCCGCCGCGCTGAATTTACGAGCCATTGCCTTGCTCATAATCCAATGAGTAGGGTTCAATGTCTGGTCTTTCACTTCATCCAGCTTGGCAAGGCTCAACACAGTACCGTTAGCAGTTGAGCCGGCAGCAATCTTTTGATCGCCGGTAAGTCGTGTTTGAATGCCGTCAAATTCGCGTGGATCGCTTAAGCTGTCGCCCTTGATGAATTTCTTTGTCCACGCCAATGCTAACGCACGAACCTTCATGGCTTCATGCACTGAGCGTTGATTCTGGCCCATTGTGTCAAGGATGAACTTGTCAACGTCCAAGTCACCGCCAGCAATAACAAGCGATTCAGTCAACGGATTTAATACGCCGGTTGACGGAGTATAAGCCTCATTGACACCACGGAAACCAACGCCAGGAAGCGCAGACTCTCTGTTGTAACTCATAGCGTTTCCGCTGATTGAGTCGAACGGTAATGCGCCCAAAATGTCAGACGATCCCGCGTATAATTCGATAATTGCCTGTCTAACTACATCACCAGTTTCAAGCTTGGCGGCTTCTACGAGTGTCAATGCCATGTTCTATAAATCCTTACTTTGCGCCAGCCCTTGCCGCGTTAATGCGGTCGGTCGGCTTGAGTTTTGATAGGTCCGGGGCATTACTGCCGCCAGTGTTTCCGTTCGATCCACCCCCGTTATTATCCGGCGCAGATTGAAAGTGTTTTGCTGCGTCAGTCTTGGCCCATTCGCTGATAGACTCGCTTAACGGTTTGTCACCGATTACCGGCTTGCCATCTTCGCCAATCTTCGCCTGTCCTGAGAATAATGCTTTTACAGCTGTCAAATAATGATCGTCCTTTACACCAGCCGCTATAAGTGAACTGGTCAACTCAGTGTCGATAGTGGCCTTGTTGCCTCTTTCTGTAACCTCGTTAAGTTGCTTTGAAGTAAGTTCAAGATTCTTTGTGGCTTCTTTCGCTTGCTTCTGACTTGCTGATAATTCACCCTGCAATTTGTCGATCTTTGTTTCTAGGTCGATTACTGTTTGAGGATCAATTTCTTGTCCTTTTTGCAGCTTTCGAACCTTATCGAGCAATTCTGAGTTCTTGGCTTGCAATCCAGCTTTAGCCGATTCAACAGCCGCATCTATGGCCGCTTGTATTTCTGGTGTAATTTCCATTATTTATAGTTCCCGTTGGGAGGAGAGCGTAGCTCGGAGACAAATCACGTTATGATTTAATGACATTATATCTAATATTCATTGAATATAACAATATTATTTAATAATGATTTACTTATACTGATATTTATTTGCGTCTACCATTTGCGTTAATAGTGCAAATGATTATAATAGACACAACTTAAACGAAACGCCCAAACCGGAGAGAAAAAATGAAAAAATCAATCTTAGCAGTATTGTTAGCAACTAAATCAGAAAACGTAACATCAAAAGCTTTTATCTTAAGCTCAATGAAAATTACATCGATTAAATCATTTGATTCAGCATTGAGAATCCTTATAAAAACAGGATCAATTAAAGAATCCATAAGCCATGTAGATGGAAACAAAATTTATTCAATTTAATCTTAATCGCCCCGAAAGGGGCGCAATACCTGAAAAATAAACATGAAAAAATATAAACCAATAATACAAAAAACAGGAGACGGATGCTTTAATTCATTTGTTGTTAGAGTTTACGAAGATGGATATGAAGTTGAAATGAAAGGATTTAACGGGTTTTATAAAACATCTCAAGATGCTTTAGAAGAAGCAAATAATTTTATTAAGAAATTAATTAAAGAATTCTGATAAACCAAAGCATACAAGCAATTGGGATTACAATAATTATTAAATAACATTATGGTTATTTATATGCGCTGAATTATTAAGACAAGCAATGGCCGCGCTACAGAGTGATGATGGAATTACTAAGATAAGAGCGTGGCTTAGTATAAAAAAATATCTTGAAAATATAGATGATACTCAATTGTGCAAATCGCGCAATGCTATTGTAGAAGATTGCGTTACCGGGAATGAGGCGAAGCAACAAAATCCATTAAGCAATGATGAAATATTAGAATTGATTCCTTTAATTCAAAATGGATGGAGCAAAAATGATTTTTCAATATGGCTGGCTAGGGAAGTAGAAAGACACCACGGGATTAATTAGAAAAACAATGGATAAACATGATCCGACCAACAACATAGAATCACCACCACCCTACCCAAAGCGAAGGGATGATGGCAGTTATGACCAAAAAGAAATAGATTCTTATCTTGCATATTTTGGAAGATTTGGGTCACAACTTGCAGCACAGCGCAAGACAGAAACAAAGAAGTGCGACAAATGCGGAGCTGAGTTTACCGGCCTCGTGCGAAAGGTAACATGTAATAAATGCCTTAACACGGCAAAGAAAAATCGTTATCGTGACAAATTAAAAACTAAAAATAAGGTGAAATGATGAAAAAATTAATTATTATGGCTGTCTGCTTGTCAATGTTCGGATGTGCTGCTGCTGTACGCTACCAGGATGAAACAACCGCATCCATGACTTCTAGCGCTGTCGGGTGTATGCCTCAGGATATTAAACTATCTCAACAGGATAGTAGCTGGATCACCGGCGCTCAGAATTATGTCGCTGAGTGTAACGGGAAGAAGTTTGTCTGTACTCGCTTCGATGGAAGCAATCAGGATATTCCCGCTACATCAGCACAGTGTAAGCAGTTATAACCCTGCCCGTTTAAACAGCGCAGCGTCTTTCACTCGCATTTCTGCAAGAGTCAACTCTGCGCCAGCCCTATCAACGAATCGCTCCATTGGCATTCCTGCCCTGAATAATTTACCGCGTGACTTGCCGAGTATGTCGTCCTGCTCTGATGCTGATCGTTTCCAAAGCCATTGCCCGTAGGTTGTGCTTTCTGGAACTTGTCCGTCTATGCTTGCGCGAGTGCTCGGTGGATCATCGTTTATATCAATACCAAGCTCTCGCCATGACTTCAACACCGGTACGCTTGTGCTTCGACAATTCCAATGTATTCTGCCCGGACCAGATCCCCACAATGGCCCGCCGTCAAGAGATTTGTGTGTGTCGTTCGAATATGTATGATGGTCATGTGCCCGGCAAACGCTTGATGTTCTTCCATCCAGCGTACTTATCCATTGAATAGACTTCACTATGTCAGTGTTTTCCTCATAGAACCTATCGCGTACAACCCCGGATACATGGCTTGTTGCAGTCCGGAATACTGCCGCCGCGTTCCTTCTATCAATTTCCAGTAATCCATCAGCATAACCTTTCGCCCTTGTTCCTCTAATGCGCGTCACCATCTGGTTTACGGTTTCACCCTGGACATATCCCTGCCTAAGCGCGTCACGAATCCTTATGGCTTTTCCTTCTTCTAGACTTTGCGCCCACTCTGCCATCAATCTTGATTGAAATGGCCTACTTAACGCCGATGCATAGACCGATTCAACATTAACCGGGGAAATGGACATCTTAACCGGGATAAACGCCTCAAATAGCCCCTGCTGATACTCTGCTTCGTAGATAACCAAATCATGCAACTCTGATTCCATTGCAACGAGTAATGACTTATATGCCTCAGCGTTAAGCTCTCGTACACCCTTAAGCAAATTATCCAGCCGGGCAACCGTGAATGATTCCTTTGGCAATCGTTCCAGTACTGCTGTTATCTTGACGATAAGATCAGGCTCGACACGATTCAGTAATGCAATCATGCGCCTTACTACGCCATTGCTATACCGAATTGAATCAATACTGTGCTGGATTGAGTGATCTAACAGCTTTTCGTTAACCGTTGCCATTTCTTGCTTCTATCATGCGCTTCTCTGCTTCAAAAAAACCCATCCTGAAACCAGCCTCTATAAACTTTTCATTGTCTATAGTGCGCTCTATTTGTGGTATTGCTTTGAAATATGAATCCATATTCCTGTTCAGCGCTTCTTCAAATTCAGCTCTCTTTTCCTCATATCCCATTATTATGCTCCGGTAATTGCGGCAAGGGCTGGCCCAGCCTCTTTGATATACTCCTGTTCGGTTTCGAAGTCCATATCTTGAGCGATAATCTCACCCTGTTGCAAGTTATAGAAGAAAGTCTGTGAACTGATAGCGCCTGACTGCCACGCGCCTACTAAGGATTGTAGTTCCTGCGGTGTCATCTTAGCAGGTAGGTAATCGGTATTCAGCTTTATATTAACCGAACCACCGCCCGCCCAGTCCAGCATGAACGAACATGCCCTAGACAATACTTTGCTGATATTACCAGACAACTGAGCCAGAACGCTGAACTCACCGCTCGCCCTGATTCCCGCCCCGGTTGCTGTTTCAGCAACCACGGTATCGGATAGCATCCTTGCGCCAAGTGCCGCCATCTGCTTCTCTTTTGTCTCGATGCCTTTTTCCAGTGATGCTAAGCCCTGACCGGTAAACTCTAAATATTCTGCTTTGGCCTGTGGATCTGAGAACACCCAGGCACTTGTTCCGCCTATACTCAGCTTTTCCCCTGCGGCTAACTGTACGCCCGCCACCCACGGCTGAGGGATGCCGGCATAGTGCCGCCCGTTGGCTAAGTCCGCCTCCATCATGTAATGACTGATGTTCAAGTCCGCTAAATCAATCAATGGCGGCAGGCATTCATAATCACCAAAGAAGTAGAATGGAATTTCTCGCAGCCTTGATCCGTTCTTAGTCGGGTAAATGTCATCACCATCCTGAATGAAAATATCCTTTTTCTTGTCATCTTGGATAAACTTGCGCTGCCGGTAGCTCCCCGCCTCATCAATATCCAGAACACGCCATAAATCACGCTCTGAGCTTTCGAACTCCGATACGGTAATGCTTTCTTCCTCCTTGAGAATGACTTGGGTAAAAACACCTTTATACTGCTTCCAGTTGATAATCGACTTTGCACTAAATCTAGTCAAATATGGCCGTAATCCAAGATCCTCATACTGTGCGCGCGTCTTAACGTCGCCAATATGCGGTGTATGCTCAACCAATACCCCACCGAAGCCCTTGACTAAAATATCTTCCAGAATATCACCCGTAAACTCGAACAGCGAATCACCGCAGCCATTCACATCATCGAGCAAAGGCGCTGTATTATCCACTGTAGGAGGCACGCGCATCACCATGCCTGCGAAAGCGTCAACGGTTCGACTCATTGCTCCGTAAAACACCGCCCGCCGCTTGTAGGCGTTAAATTCTTTGTCTGATTGACCTGACAAACGAGGAAGATATTTTTCACCGGCCTTGTGTATTGCCGTTTGACCTTCCCGGCAATCCTCGCACTTTTCCCATGCGTCAAGGTTTTCTGTTGATTCCTCGTTGCGCTTGTCGATGCCTTTTACTTGGTCGCCTTGTGCCATGTTTATATGCCTGTAATTTGTGCAGATTGAAATGGTTTAATTATCGGAAATTCATACGCTATCGGGTAGCCAGTAGCGTCATTTTGATGGTCAAATCCGCTTTTCTTGTCGGGCTCTCCGCTTTTATCGTAGGCTTGCTGCTCTAGATTGCTTGCCATTGTTGGACATAATCTAGAGTTTATCCACAACTTGCCAGTCTCAAACTGTTTGTTGACTGATAAAATACGATCTCTTACAGGTGGATTGCTTGGCTTTGCCCTGACTTCGAACCCTGCTTGCCTTAGCAGTGCAATATCTGACTTACTTGCGTCAACGGTCTTTCTGCTTCCACCACTGGCATCTGGATAGACAATAATTCTGTGACCTTCCCATCGTTCCTTAATAATGTTTATCATTGCCGGGGTGTCGAATACATCATGCAATTCTGAAACACCGTGCCAGCCCGTAGGACGCTGCACATAAATACTCGCGGCCATTTTCCCAACATTGAAGTCGAGTCCGGTAAATAAAGGCTCTTTACCTTTGATGGTTTCGCTTGAGTTGCATCTTTCTCGATTATAACCACGATAAACCGTACCCGTTGTTAGATTGCAGAATTTCCCATCAATGTAAGCGTCAATCAACTCTGCCGGGTAAGTGTCAATTAACGACTGAATATATCCATCTGGAAGGTTTTTAGCGTTCGCCCTTGTCGATGCTTGCACTAATCCGTAAAGATTCGCTAACGCTGGATTATTGGCTATTTCAGCAACAAATAATCTGTGCGTCTCTCTGAATCCTTCCGGTGTTGTTGTAACGTCTGCCCCGTTGGTCGCCTCCTGCCACCGAAGCCTCGCTATAATCTTTCGCCATGCCTGTTTTGCTTTCTCTGGATCAAGTACGTCCAGCTCGTCAATTAACGCGTGCCCTATCTTGAAGCCGACAATCGTTTGCGGCCTTTCCATACTTCGACATATCGTTGTACCGCGATATTTTCGCCCACTGTAGAAATGAACCTCTTTATTCGCCTCCATGATGTCAACGCGCAAATCCAGCCCATTTGCCACTTCTTCAATCGTTGGAAAGAAAATATCTCTTATGTGCGGATAGGTCGGGGCAAAGTATCCCTGATTAACACCAGGACTTGACCAGATACGCGCACACATAGCCGAAGAACCCGACCAAGTCTTCCCACTTCCATAACCTCCGACATATGCCCTAAATTTATGAGGCATCTGCAAGAATTGTGACTGCGGTACGTTAAGCGCTGGCATCGACTACCGTAAAGACAATGCGCTTAGGTTCTGGCTTGTCTTTTTCGTTGTTCAAATCCTTTACGGTTTCTTTATTCGCGTTAAGCAGATTCATCCCGATAACGCTGGAATCATTCGCCATCTTGGTTAATGCGGCTATGCCCTGCAAGACTTCTGGATCTCCTGCCGGGTTTGATTCGTCTATCTTATCGACTTGCTGATTCGCTATGCCTGAAAGCCTATGGGCTGTCATAGCGCCATACTTTGCCGCCCCTGCTAAGTGCGTTGAAATGGCTAATAGTTCGTCTGCTAAGGTGCGCGCACTAATTTGCGAACTAATCGGAAGTGATTTAAAAGCGCGCTCAGTTTCAACAATTTGATTTGCAACTTCTTTTATCTGCTTGGTTCGCGTACCAAAACGCTTCCTAATTGCTGCCTCAGATATACAGAATTCATCTGCTAACCGTCTTCCTTTCTCGCCTGCAAGCAAGCGCCTTTCTATCTCTTTCCATTGCCTATCGGTTAGTGGTGACTTTCTAGCCATGCTCTATAAGTATTTGCTTATTTAATCATATTTGTGAAGGTAAAAAAGGGGACGTTAATCCCCTTGCGCTTACTTAGAGTAAATTACTGCTTTAGCTCTGCATACGCGATCAACAGCATCAAAGTTACGACACTTAATATTGATAAATCCATATTCGCCAAGGTCGATAGGTTCCGGTAAATTGTCAAGTGCTGTGCAATTCTTGGTTGCTGATCCAATCCAGACAGTTTCACCAATCTCATTGACAATAGATGCAACTATTTCAACGTGCTTATTTGGCCCATTGAATATATTGCAAACCTTGGCGCCATGAAGTTCTTTTCTTGACAGTACTGTTTCGTATTCTTCTGTTGCGCCAGCTTTAACATGAATGTCTTGCTTAATCAGTTCAACTTCGATTGATGTTGGTGGCGTTACCGGTTCATCAGCGAAAGCGCCGAATGATGCGGACAATGGCAATGCAAGTGACAAGGCAATTAATAATTTCTTCATAGAATCCTCAGTGGGTAATTGAAACAACGCGTCTGCGTAACACTTATCTTAAACTTGAATGTCGATTATACCAAATATATTGTTACGTTATAACATTTCATCTTTGATGTACCGGGAAGAATGAAGTGTCAATCTTGTGGTACTCACCACAGTCGTAACAGACGAACTGGCCCAAGCTATACAGCATTAACCTGAATTTATGCTCGCACGATGACTCATTTTGCGTTTTCAATAGAGCTGACCTATCCATGCAATATAAGCATCTCTAGGCGTTCCACCGCAACCAGGCAGACCGTTATTGCACTCACGGCGCCAGTATTTACCGTCAATTAGGATGTGTGGCTTATTCAAACTAAAGCTCTTTGCTAATCAAATAAATCGTTATTTCTATCATCCCAAGAATGATAGCCCGTTTATATTCTTTTCCAATTGACTCTTGAACAAATGAAATAACAAAAAAAATAAGCGCTATAACTAAATAAATCATTCCTCTTCTCTCATTTCCTGCCACCGCTCAAGGCTATCTATGGCTTCTTGTATGTCTTGGTTAATGTCTTTTCCAGCTCCACGACTACCGGCAACCAACAACTTCTTGATGGCATGTTGTAGGCATGGGTTAGACACCTCAAACAGCTCAAGCACTCGGTAAATGTCGATAGAGTTAAGATTGGCAACGTCTTTGTAATAATGTGGGTGCTTGGTGTCGGTCATCTGAAACGCTTCATTTTCATTAGCTTGTGATTAATCATTCTGAAAGCATCATTACACTTAACGTCGAAAACATGAGGAAAACTTTCAACAAATATATAAAAGTAAATTGAAAACAACACGTTTCTCATTATCTATTCTCCTTCTGCCAAGCATCACGGCATTCAACCCCAACACAGAACCTTCGCTCTGTTCCCGTTGGATCCCCACAATACCAACACTCACATGATGGATTGCTCAAGTCCAACGGCTGACCTATCGCCGCCTTGATGGACAGGTCACGCGCTAACTGTTCTTGCATTTCTGCGCGGTCTGCTTCGTCAGCCATCAATCAGCCCCTTCAATAATTGCATCTATTATCCAGTTGCCGACATAGTGAAACAACAGGCCGATAGATAAACACGCTACCAATGCTATGCCTATTGCGCTTAGCGTGGCTCTTAGGATAGTTGTCATTTTGTAAGCAAAAATATGGTTGTTGCTATCACTAAAACAAAGACGTTTATTGTTTGCCATATAAAATAACGATCGCTTTTCTTGAGATCGTTTTTAGTCGCATCTAACTCTTTAAGCAAGGTATCCAGTAAATTCTCATTTTCAACCGATTCCTGTAAAAAATAGTCAAACTCACCTTCGCACTTAGAAAGCTCGGCTTCGTGGTCTGAATACTTAACCAGCTTTCCATCACTGCACTTTTCCAGCGTCCCAAAGCCGCCGAAGCCTTGATTGTATCGTTGTATAGTCATTCCTTCACCTTCCAGATTATTGGCGCCCAATCTTTTTTGGATGAATCAATACATAGAGGAAGATTGTTACACAATAAACTATCGCCCTGAGCTACGCATCCATCACATCCATCTTTATCAACAGCAATGTAGGTTGTTCCGTCCTCGGTGAATTCGTTTTTATTCATCGACTGTTATTCGAACCTTGACACACCCACCAGCAACCTTTTCCTTTACTAGTGGGTGACTGATGAACCTTGCATCATCAATCCCCAAATAGTCAGCTATACCATCCCTGAAATTTTTGAATCTACTAAGGCAGTTATCGTCATCAATACGCCTTGCTGATGGCGGATGAAAGTCAATGAACAGATGCAACTTACCAACATTACCCATGAATGGATGAACATTACCATTACATGCTACTCGCGCCGATAAAAACCCTGCCGCCCTTGCTGATTTTGCTGCCCTAGACTTAGCTGCCCAATGTGGCCTAGCATTAGGACTAAGTATCGCGGGAGGCCAAGGAAGGACTAATTCGAGCATCAGAATTGTATATCATCGTCATAATCAGCAAAGTTATCTTTTGGCTGTTGTTCCGGATACCTGCCGCGTGGGTTCTGCTGAGCTGGCTGTCCACCTTCACGCTTCCCACCTACAAGATCAATAATATTTGCAACAAGTTCCAGGCTTTTCTTTGTCGTTCCGTCATTGGCTTGGTATTCATTTTCTGACAATTCGCCGGATACCATAACTTGCTGGCCTTTGAGCAAGTAATCTTTAAGCTGCCCTTCCGCTCTTTTGCCGAATAAGGCACACCGGATGAATAAGGTCTTTTGCTTGTCACCAAAGCCAATATTGTTCGCTACGGTTACGTTTAAAACTGCTGCGCCCGATGCAAGATAGCGCACTTCTGCATCTCTGACCACTGTGCAAGTTGCTGTGAATACATTACTCATGATAATTTTTCCTATTTGTTTGATTTCTGGCGGTTATTATACCTGTTTTGTTAATAGAATCATAAGTTTAATTGTGTTTTTTATCGCAATATCTGTACTCATAAAACCATGATTTCTTATTAGACTCATACGGGTAAAACCTCTTTCGCTCCACAACCTCAAACCATGCATATTCGCTTCTAAAATCAACCTGTACTGGATACCATGCGAACCACTTTACCCAAGGCTGTGCTTCTGTAGGCGCTCTATTGCTCCATCTCATTTGCTTAATTTTCCAATTGTTTGCGCCAACAAATGCAGCTCTGAACCATATATTCCCTCAAACGAACGTTTTGATTTGTGAATGCTGAACGCACCTAAATGACATCCTGGACAAAGAGGAATAGTGAGAAAATTATCTTTTATTCTCTCCTCTCGTATATGATGCACATGAACGCCCTCAGCGCCACATGCACAGCATGGCAATGACGCAACCCTTCCCATGTGCCTACGTTCTTCCGCTGTTGCTTGTTTAGCCATCAGTAATCCCTCGGATTTACAGTAAAACGAACGTCAAGGTCACACCCGAACGCGTAACACTGTTCCAGGTAATCAGAAAACCCGCTTGTTGTGAGCTTGGTGGTCGATCCAATCATCTTTAGCCGACCATCAGGCATTTCCAGCCACTTCACATAGCCTTTGAGCGTCACCCCCTCTTTGTGAGCATCGGGCAAGAACTTTTCCTTGAGTAGCTCATGCCATACCGCTTCACTGAACAACCTTCCAGCCAAACGTGCTTGGCTTGCGAAGTCTCCCAACATGCCAGCCCAGTGCATATCATTCTGTGACCTGGTGCGCTTCTTGGTTTCCTCCTCAACCGTCACGATTAACGGCTTCTCTGATTTCATTCCAGCGATAATCTTAGCCGCTGCCGCCAGTTGCTCAGGTGTCCTTGCTATCGTTACGAGTATTTTCATTCTCTAACCCAGTCCAAAAAATTATCTCTTTGTCTTTTTTCTTGAATTGTGATGCCTTCTGTTTTACGCCAATTACAACAAGTAACACATGAACATGTGGTAGGGGTATTAATTACAAGCCCTAAATATTTAGGCTCATTAGATAAATCTCTACCAAAATAATGTCTTCTGTTATTTTTTATTCTTTGACGGTGATGAAATTTTAAAGCTCTACTTTTAATCACTGGAACCTTCTCCCTACTCTTTGGCTTATCTCAATGCAAAGTCGAATTCTATCGCCCTGTATAATTTGCATATCAGTATCACCTTTCGGCTCAATGGATATTCTACTCGCTGCCTTTGGTCGCTTAGTCGGCCTTAGTTTTAAACTGTTTGCCATGCGGCGTTCTTGTTCGTGTGTCATAAATGGATACGAAAATAAGTTAATGGGATCGGCGTAATTCCAGTGAGTCATTTTTTTACGAATATTCTTTCTATGCCGTCTTCTCTATCACCAGCAGCACACAATGCCATCTTAAAAACTTTTTCACAGGTTGATAATGGCTCGTTATCGAACGCGCAACCGTCACATAGTTTTGCCGTTGCTTTCACAGCCACGTAATCAACGCTCTCATACGTAAACTCTGTTTCTCTATCTGTGGTCATGCTGCCTCCAAAGCTAATAAACTTGAAACATCAATACCGACTTTTTCGCAGGCCTCCAGGTGCGACTCTTGCAATCCTGATTCGTCAAGCTGTCCATATCTGCTCTTAGGAATAATCATGCACTTTGTAATCTGCTCGGCCTTGTCGTATTGCTTCCAAAACTCAGGCGTTACCTTGCTTTCATCTTCCGGCAACCATTGACGCTCTTTTCCAACCAATCTGTTCATGCGTCCAACAACAGCCTTATTTGTCGGGTAAAAATGGATAGTTCCAACGCCTGGATAATATCTCACGTCAAAATATGTAGTTGACACCTTCTTGCCGTTTTTCAGCTGATCCTTGTTATTTTGGAACAGCTCTACAAGTGAGTTTTCGCAGTCTGATTTTCCGTCAAGCATAGCAAATGTTTTATCAAAATCCTGTAGCTTTTTTATGTCTCGATGTTCCAAGTAATCACCGTAATAGTTTTTAGCCGGGATAATGAACCTTGTCATCATTACCTGGTAAGCTTGTTCTTTATGCTTCTGGTTAGACTTCCAGCCTCGATAATACGCTCGGTTTTCTGGCCTGTACTTGGTAATTTCATCAAAGCAATCCAAAAGCATCTGCATATTCATTTCTGATTGACCGTTGACCAGACCGAGAAGAAACCCGCGAATATTTGAATCAGTAAAACTCAGCTTTGAAACCGCGTCAAAATCTGCAACCAACTTTTCATAAGCCTTTGATGACAGGTATTTATCAAACTCGGTTGAGTGTAGCACGTTAGTCCATGCACGCTTCTTTAGCGCGTCATAGCCTTTGTTGAACCGCTCTTGCAATCCGTCAGGCTTGATTTCAGTTGATTCGGCCATCTGGTTTAACGGCTTGCCAAGCAGCGAAGAATAATAACTGGCTTCTTCCTGCGCTATTTCAGCCGATCTAAGCGAATCCACGGCCGCATTGAATACGGCAATCACGTTACTGATTGAACTGCCTTTTATCGCCAACTCTTGTTTTGACTCATAATCAACGCCACTTACTTTGTCAATTTCAAGGTTATGCGTAAATGTCTGCTTAATGTCGGCTTTCTTCTCCATCCAGATTAATGCCACCTCGACATTTGTTTTCCTAAGTGTGTCTGGATCCGTGAAAGCTGATTCAATAAATTCAACATCACCATGATCCTCAATCAACTTAACCAAGAACTTCCGCGCTTTCGTGTGTTGATTCCTTACTGTCTCGGCATTTACTATAGCCACCAACTCGCCATTAACCAGCAAATTAAACGCCTTTATCACATGCTCGGCGCCCTGGTTAAAAGGTGGATTCATGATGATGTGAGAATACATCGAGGCCCCGTCGAACTGCATAAAATCGCCGTCTATGACGTTAAAACCTTTCTTCCTGAGAATGGCCTGATTATTAAAATCAATCTCGATGCAGTCTATTTTGTCGTTTCTTGCATAGGAACTATCAATGCCAAATCCAGCCAACAAATTACCATGTCCTGCACTCGGCTCTAAAATTCGTGTGATTGTTTTGTTCTTGAATTTTGCGCGAGCCTTGAATGCCAGGCTTGATGGTGTTGGGTAAAATTGATTGTCTATCATGCTGTCACCCGCTTATTAGCCTTAACCGCAATCTTAGCAAACCAGAACGCGGCCTTTCTTTCAAAATTACAGTTTGATTCCAATGTTCTGGCTAGTGAGTTGATGCTGTGGCGCTTGTTGTTGATAATCAATGTACTGCTCCTTGAAAATGTGGATTATTTCAATGTTTCTTTAATGTCAGAGAAGAACCCGGATAAATCTTTCTGAACTATTGTTTTTGTTGGTGTGTCTATTATTTTTTTGCGATTAGAATTTATTTGCGCCTTTAAATTGCGCGATTCTTTTTTTAACTTCTCTATGTTTTCTATTAACGAACGCTCTTCATTTTTTAAATAATTGATTGATTTTGCCACCCTGTCCTCTTTAGTCGCCAGTGAAAGCACGTACTCATAAGGCTCAAAAACCTTGCCGCACTTTGCGCACTCAAGTGTTTTATAATGGTCATCGACTTCAATGGTTGAATGTTGGCAATAGACACCTATTGACTCATCTTTTTTTATTAATCCGCGCTTATGTGTGGCTTTGAAATCAATCTCAATTATCACGCTGAAACCCTCCTGCGATAACTTTCCCACTCGAATGTGACCCAAATACCGTTTTCTCTTAGCCGGTCATAACTTCTTTCGGTCAGAAACTCAGAAAATCCCTTAGTCCCCAGGTTGGTTAAAAATATGGTTGGCATCATATCCCGGTACCGGCGATTGATAATATCGAACATCAAAACCTGTTCGTTTTCTGTTCCGTTCTGCACTCCGACTTCATCTATAACCAAAAGGTCGATAAATCCGAGCAAATTAAGCACGTCAGTCTCCGATTGCTCAGAACCCTTGCGCCATGTATCCCTAATCATTCTAACGGCGTCCAGCGCGTTTAAATACATGCTCGTGTGTTTTGGCATAATTGATTGAGCGATTGCTAGTGCAAGATGGCTTTTCCCGGTTCCCGCCTTGCCTGATAGAATCAACGATGTGCCGTTTTTATGGTGTTCTTCAAAATTGTCTGCAAATTCACGCGCTATGGTCAGTGCGTTTTCCTGCTCTTTGCTGGACACAATGAAGTTATCAAAACTTTTATCCCTAAAGCGCATGGGTATTCCGGCCTGATTCAATCGTTTCTCGATCCTGAGCTGCGCGGACTTGTCTTGTTTTTCCTGCTCGATCCGTTCTTTTTCCTTGGCGGCTATCTCGTTGCATAGCTTGCAGCCAGACCAGACTATCTTGTTAGAAAAAAACATGTGACCTGACTCGGTGTAAGCGCCGTGTGTTTCGCATTCAGCCGGGCGGGTGTATTTTTCGCCTATGTTGCTTGGGATTAAATTAGAAACTTCCATCAGCGTTCACTCCTTCGCGGTAGTCGATGTTTGATAAGTCCATTCTTGATGGCTTTGCTTGTTTAGGTGAATAGGATTGTTGGGGTTGTCTTTTCGCCCAAGTAACCATAGCCGACTTCCAGCACTTCATTTTGTTTTTGCCAACCATCCAGCCATTTGATTTATAGAAAGCGAAGAATGATTCAGGATCCACGCTGTATTTCTTTTCGCTGATGTAATCGGCGACTTCCTCTAAAGTTGGCTCAGTAAATTTTTCTCTGGAAACCTGGGCGACAGCCCTAGTCTTTTCTTTAATCTGTTCTTTAGTATTACTGTTATTTAGTATTACTGTTGTATGTTGATTCTCGTCAACGGGGTGTTGTTTTAAATCAACGGGGGTGTTGATTGGTGTCAACGGGTGTTGTTTTAAATCAACGGGTGTTGGAGTCGCTTGAAACTTGGTTATTCCGTAATAAAGTGCTGTTGTTTTGGCATATAGCCTCATATCATCAGGACTTTGATGTGTCTCGATCAGATTAAGCTCTCTGAGCTTCTTAATGCGCCTTGATATTGCGCCCTTATCTTTGATGCCAAGTAGAGGCATTTCTTTAATGAAGTGGCTATAACTTAGCCATACCATGCCATTTAATGATTGAGCCTTGGGCGCATCCTTCCATTCAAAAATATAGTCAAGGATAAGCCAGTCAATCACGTCTGTTTTCTTTTCAAGCCCAGCATCAACAATACCGATCTGATTTATTGAATTAAGCGTGTATTTCATTTATGCAGCCTTCCTATATTTACGCTCAAGAACAACTTGCCCTTTTCCGGTTATGCAGGTCTTGAACGATGGGTAAGTCTTGCCATTGCTGTCCGTGTACGGTGTCTGCTCAATGACAACAAACAATCCACGGTCAATGACAGATTGGTAAGGCTGATTGTTAATCATCAGGAAGCCATCTTCGCGGAGCTGTCTGTATAATTTATTTTGTCCGGTTCCAATGACCTTGGCGAACTCACCAACGGAGCATGAACCGTCCAGGCGGCGAACTGCTAAAGCAAAATCCACTTTTGGTTTGTCCTGCTCAATTTGAAGTTTTGCAGCTTCAAGCGCTTCTTGTGTATCAGCGGCTAATCTAAGTGCTTCGGCAAATGAATTTGGTATTTTTGGCGCCGCTTCCAGTTCTTGCCAGCGATCTATAATTGCAAGCCTATACTTAGCAGAATAACCGGCGATTATTAAGTCGCATTCACGACGCGGCAAATTAAAGCAAGGTTGCATTTGTCCATTCCCTGCCTTGTAGACCTGGGAGAATAATCCCGCGTCTATTTCAACTTCTTCCAGTATCCTGCGAATGTCTTTTAAAACATCGTTATGCGGCTTTCCTGTCAACTTGGCAATTTCCAAGCTGCTCATTGTTTGGTTTTTTGTTGTTGCGCTTAACTCTTTGGTCATTTACAATAATTCCTGTTGATTGATTTTCAATAAGCCGGCGACATCCTCTAAAGAATCAGCCGGCTTTTCTTTGCCTGTAAACTTACTACAGTCCCTTTTTCCAGTGCCGCCATAAAACAGGTCGTACTCTGGATAATTCCCTCTAATCATCCGAGCTTGCCTGATTGCGGCCGCACTCGGTTTTGATGCCATTCCCGCCTCGTATGATGCACACGTGCCAATCCCAT
The DNA here is from genome assembly GCA_049286765.1 of Methylococcaceae bacterium. Taxonomy (GTDB): domain Bacteria; phylum Pseudomonadota; class Gammaproteobacteria; order Methylococcales; family Methylomonadaceae; genus JAGXGJ01. The sequence continues at coordinate 14,766 of JBAQEN010000905.1, read as the reverse complement.
AGCCGAAGCCTATCGGATCACGGGTAAAGTCGGCGCAATCCCTACAGCACACTAAGTTATTCACTTACGCGTTAATACTTAAGGGCCAAAATCGGCTCAACTTAGCCCTTTTAATGCCCCAGGCATTCTATTAATCTGTTGTTGAGCCTTAGCGCCGTACAGCTCTCTAAGTATCAGGAAGCGCAAGAATTCGCTTTTATGGTCAAAGCCATAATCACGGCAAAGAGAGACAAAATCATCGTGTACGGATTCTTCGACTTTGGCTTTTAATTCGGTATCGTTTGCCATTTTTATTATTTTGGTTAGGTGAAAAAAAGAGCGGGGGTATTAGCCCCGCCAGAGTGCCACTTAGGAGAAAGTGAGTAATAGACTATTGGCCCGGTCTATCGGCGGTATGAAACTTTTATCGGGTTGAAACTTTTACTTTTCTACCCAGCATGTCGGATACCATTGCGGATAAAACAACTTCATCGGTCACTTCCGCAATGTCTTTTATTCGATCTGCTGGAACGCCGCGCTTTGTCCATTGGTACACGACCATTTTAGACAGGCCAAGGGCATCGGCTAATTTACTTTGGGTTTTAAAATAATCTAATGCGGGTTTAATATTTATCATGGAACATATAATAAACTCATTGTTTAACGAAGGCAAACATAATGATTGTTTAATTGCGGATAATAACCCTGTAGAGTTTGCAGTTATGGACATTAAAACTAAACAGCAAAAAATGGAACAACTAGAAGCCTTTAACCGCTTGGTCTCAGCTATTCTTGAGAAAGGGATGGAGATTAAAGACTTTAGGAAAAAACTGTTAATAACGTCACAAAAATGGAATAATTGGAAGAACAGGGGGTTGCCATTTTCAGAATGTTTTAAGATGGCTGATGCTCTTGGAATCAATCCCGACTGGCTAGCCTCCGGAAAGGGTGTCAAATATCTAAATAAACGCGAGGAATATGAGAAAGCTACAATCAAACCAGGCGATAGTGCGTGCGTTCCAGTGATCGGATCGGCTCAGCTTGAAGATAATGGTGAGTGGTCTGATATTAACAAAAATGATGTTGGTGGATTTATAAATTACCCAACCTATGACCAAGATGCTTACGCCATGATGTGCGTGGGCGACAAGATGAAACCAAGGATTAGAGGTGGTGAGTTCTTAATCATAGAGCCTAATCGGGTTCCTCAGCCTGGTGATGATGTAGCAATAAAATCATTAGCTGGAAAGGTAATGGTAAAAACTCTGCTATACATTAGGGACGGAATGGTTCACTTGCTGTCAATCAACGAAAGCCATGCTCCGCAAGCAATACCGGAAGAAAAGATAGATAAAATGTGTACGGTATTAGCCATAGCAAACAAACAATCATGGGTTAAAGAACAATAACCTCTAATTTTTAAATCAAACAAACCCGCCTTGTGCGGGTTTTTTATTGCCCGTCGAAAATAAGTACACAAAAATATTGACAAGATAAACGAAATGTTTATAATTCTTTCCCGAAGCAACGAATTTGTTTCACCAACCGCCCAGCGCAGTTGGCATGAGATCCGGGGAAACTTCGCGCAACGCGATACCTGGATATGACGACCGAGAAAGAACGGTGTTTTTACGAATATGCAGCGGCGTGGAAAGCAAGATTCTAGGCATAGAATTCGGACACGCTTGACGGATGAACTGGCGGCTGTGCACAGTCCAATAGCCAGATGGAGGTATAGCGCCCTCCCTGCATATTCTTAAAATCAGCAACAACAACGAGGCGATCATGAAACAACGAATCGAAGATCACGAACAGCACTGGCACGAAAGCAACGATTGGGAGCAGCGAGAAGAAGTAGTGACCGGCTGCGTTATCGGTATGTTGATTCTGGCTGTACTGGCAATAATTTTTAACTAGGGGAGTAACATGGCAACACCACATCCACACGCTGCATTAATCCATAAATGGGCTGATGATACTTCGTTGAAATTTCAATATAGCAGCAACTGCGGAAGCTGGTTTGATTGCACCGGACGGCCTGATTGGTGCGCTAGTAACGAATACCGCATAAAACCAGAAGTTATTCGGTATAGGGTTGGTTCTCAAGAGCTTCCGGGCGGTAAAAAAACAATTTTTATGTCAATTGATGGAAGCTGTGATCCGATGCGTAATGGGTTTATTGAGTGGAAAACAGACTGGATAGAGGTTGAAATCTAATGTACATTTTACTAAACAAAGACCAAAAATCACGCCCACAGTGGAAGCAAGGACGTATAAGAAAAGCCATTGGCGGTGCGTTATTCATTGCTCTGGCCTCTGCTGCGATTTTGTCAGGATGGCAGGTTAAAAGCGCCGCTGCTGAGATAAATAGGGTTAGTCAGGTTGATTATCTTATTTCACCGGACATGGCTGAATACATGATTAAGTATGGCCACGGTGAGGATATTTCAGAAATGGACTCTGGATCATGAAAGCCTTCCAGATTGAAATCACAGCAGATAAAGGCACTCAATCGGTTTACACCTGCTCAACGGTCAAGGCATCGACAAGACTACGGGCAATCAGTAAAGCAGTCAGAGAGTCGAAGAAATGTGGGCATAGCAATCAGCGTGAAATCAAAGCAATTGTTAGCGACTCAGAGAATTATAAAAATTTGGTATTTTAGGAGATAGATATGTGGATAAACGTAGAAGATAAAACCCCAGATCCAGAAACGCCGGTTTTAATTATCTATAAAGGTGAGGTTCGAATAGGCGAGCTTGTATGGGAGAGAGCTTCATTTGAAGACACATATGATGATTTTTTATTTTGGGACTGCCCTTATAACGATGGGCAGATATGGGAATATGCTGACGTAACGCATTGGCAGCCGATACCAGCATTACAGATTTAGGAGATAGTCATGGCAGAAATTAAAAAAACAGGATTGGCCTTGCTTAGAGAGCCTTTTCCATTAAATCAAATTAGCAAGTTACCCAAGCCAACAAAGGCTCAAACTGACGCTGTAAAGGCTGATTTTAAAATAGGCATTCGTTGCCAAGTTTGCGGGGCATGGCACCACAAGGACGTTGTACATTTGCCGTATGTTGGCCATGCGGCCTTAACAGATAGGCTGCTTGATTGCGATCCAGAATGGAATTGGGAGCCGCTATCACTTGATGCAAACGGACAGCCGGTTATGAAAGATGGCGGAATGTGGATAAAATTGACTGTATGTGGTGTTACCCGTATAGGCTTCGGTGATTCTGACGGAAAGACCGGGCCAAATGCGACAAAAGAATTGATCGGTGACGCGCTTAGAAATGCGGCAATGAGATTCGGTGCAGCTCTTGATTTGTGGCATAAAGGCGAACTTCACGCAGAAGAAGAACCGGAAGCACCGAAACAAGAAAAGCCGGTTGATTATAAATTCTTGCTTAATGCCGCCACTACCATTCAAGAGCTTGGTGCGGAATGGGTAAAAATACCAAAAGAACTACAGCCAAAGTTTGCGGCGATTAAGGATGAAATGAAAGCCAAGCTATCACCACAACAAGCTCATAATATTGCTGGAAAATATACGCCTACTGGAATAACAGAAAAAGAAAAAGCAGAGATATTATCTAAACCGTTTATGCCAACCAACTCAATCAGTAAAGAAAATAATGTTTCTGCTAGCTTTAGTTGTGATGAACGTACATCAGAGAGCTTTATACATGACTAACTTTAACGCTGACGCATTCATGATAGCGCTGCGTAAGAAGTTACCCAGCGCAACGATATCATGCAAGACGCGCACAGCGGATGAAAAGGCGGTCATGCTTGAGAATGTCAAAGTCATAAACAATCAATACAACCATGCGCCGGCACTCGGAAGCGGCGCTTTACAAAACAGGGGAAATTCATGAAAACAGTAGGCTTAGAAGTAGATAAGAATACAGGAGAAATCATTCCGTCAAACGTAATGGTTGCGGTTGAGAAAGCGCCTGCCATAATAATTGACATTGACGATGTGCGTTTATTCCACTCTGATCCGCAAAAATTGATCGAAAAGATACGCACACAGGCAGGATTTGCCGTATTCGATGTGGGGACAGAGAAAGGCCGCGCAGCTTGCCGGTCACACGCCGCCAATATCATAAAGTGTATTTCACCAGCTATAAATGCAAGCAAGCAGTTAGCCGCTGACGCTCAAAAAGTCGTTAAGGCTGATCTTACCTTTAGAAAGATATTTGAGGCTGATGTGCGTGAAATAGCGGAGTTTCACCGTAGGCCGCTGACTGAATATGAAGCCGAGCAGAAACGCATACAGGATGAACAGGAAGCCCGCGAAGCGGCTAGACTTGCAGAGGAAAAATATCTAGTCGATTGGGATGATGCTTTGCACCTGGACGAACTTTTTACGTTCCGCAAAGAGAAAGAACGCGCCGAAGAAATAGCGAGAGCAGAAGCCAAGGCGATTGAAGATAAGCGGCTGTTTGATGAAGCTGTGGCGAAGCAAGCCGAAGAAGCCAGAATACGCATTCAGGCCGAAGAACGCAGGAAAGCAGAAGCAGAGCAAGCCGAAAAAATTGAGGCTGAACGTGCAAAGGTACGGAAAGAGGAACAAGCCAAGATTGATGAAGAAAGGCGACTAGAACGCATTGAGTTTGATAAAAGGCAGGAATCTGAAAGACTTGCTAGTGCTGAATTGAAGCGCATCGAAGATGAGGCCAGATTTCAGAAGGTGCAAAAACAAAAGGCTGATTTTGAGATTGCGAAAACTGCTAAAACCACCATGGTTAAACAACGCCCAAGTGACGATGAGATCCTGCAAGCGGTAGCGTTTTATTTCAACTCAGACGAGGGAACGGTTCTAACTTGGTTTACGAGTATAGATTTAGAGCGCCTGTGCATTAAAGCTGAATCGGTGGCGTTATGAGTCTTTATGATGAAATTATGGATTTAAAGGCATCAAACGATCATTTATTCTGGATAGCTGGATTTAATGATTCAAAAGAACGAGCCGCTGAACTGGCTAAAAAATATGATGAAGAAATAGTTAGATTAAATGTTCATATAGCGAAATTAACTGCTAATGCGATATTTGATAGCGAATTTAACAAATGAAAATAACCCACTCACCAACACGGCTCCGGGAACTTGCAGACGCTAAAGAAAAGAAAGCGCAAGGCAAGACCGGGGCCGTATATCACAACTTAATGCAGCAGGTGCGACGTTTACGCGCAGAGGCTGAGGAAATTGAAGGAAAGAAATAATGATTAATGAAACACCTTACTCATGGCTTATTGCATGTTTAACTGCAATATCTCTGCACATGATGATTAGAGGAATAACTAAAGAAATGATTATTGTTTATGTAATCTTATCTTCTATTTGCTACACGATTGATAAGAGAAATTTAAAATGAGTGAGCAAGTTTTAGTTGATTACCGTTATCTTATGAAGAAAATAGGCCGTGGACGGTCAGTTGTAAGGGAGATATTGAACAAGGATGCAACTCGGCTTAATAAGGGGGGTCAAGGTATTGTTGCGCTGTATGACAGAGATCAGATTGACGCTATTGCCGCGCGTATTTTAGAGACGCAAGATGCACCTAGAGTTGATGAATGGACGGTGAGAGACATTGCAGACCATTTTGGAATTCATGTTAAAACGGTCAACAAGGTGGTGAACCGTGAAGGTTTCCCAAGTGTGAAACGACAGTATTCATTGTCTCGCGGTCGCAATGCCGGTATATGGGATGCTGAAGAGATTAAGCAAGTTGTAATCAGTGATTATCTATGTCGAACAGGAGTGCACAAGAAATATAAGGCTAAACAGCCCGATCCATTCTCATGGTCAGGAATACAGGCTGAAATTATAAAGTTTTGTAGAGGTGACTATTCACCAAGGGGTTTTGCGTGAGTGCAGATAGACTAACCGCAACCAAGCCAGTCAACATTGCAGAATTAGAGGAAATGATACAGAGTTATAATGACGGGAAGCACAGCAAAGAGCGTGAGTATGCGGCTAACCGGGTGATGTTGATGGCTGATGATATGCTGGATAAATTGAGGGGGAGAAATGAACATTAGAGAAGTGGAATTATCGTGGTACAGAAAAAACGGAAAGCATGATGAAAGAATTGCCAAAGACTCAAATGGGAATGAATACGTGATTGGCGATGATAGTTGGAACAGCAATCCAAAAAACAAGGATCAACATGAATTCGTTGATCCTGATATGGGCTTTGTTATGTAACTAAAGAATATCAAATATTCATCAAAATATTCCGCAACCTTGATGGATTAGCTGATATGTACGTCATGGTTGTGGAAATGTTACGATGGCCTGCGATCTGAGCGATACTGAACAGATCAACGCCCGACTCGCTCAATCGGGTTATAAGAGAACGTCTGCCGGTGTGTGAGCTGGCGTGTTCGATTCCCGCCTCTGAATACAAGTTTATAAAGAGCCTCGCCACCGCATTTGGCGAAAACGACTTCCCCCTCTGGCTTCTAAACAACGGCGCTTGCACATTGAACGCAACGCCGTCTGTTTTCTGCCTATAAAAGATGTAACGCTCAAGCGCAGCCGTTACCCGCTTATGCTCCAAACTTATCTCGCGTGATGTAGTTCCGCCTTTGGTGTAATGTGCGTAAAGGCGAAGGGTTTTAACCGTCACGTTGGCCTTTGCGTCATATACGTCCGACACTTTTAGCAAACTGATCTCTTTAGCGCGGAGCCCCAGGTAATTACTGAGCACGAGCATTGCAATATTCCGGACCGCATGTCGTGAGCTTTCGGTTACAGCGATCACCGCATTCAGCTCTTTATCGGTAATCGCGCGCGCTTTTCCAGTCGTGCCAACAGGACGCCCGGCTTTCTTTTTGTTAATCATGTTATCTCCTAAATGACATTTTTTATGTCAATGAATGTAATTTATTACATTTCTTTTTATTGGTTTAGCGGTCTAACTTTTTTCTTTCCGGTTTCCTTTGTTTTCGAATATAAGAGGTGTTTTATTACATAACCGAAAGCTATACATTGTCAATGATTTTAGTGTACGCTTTTCTCTGTTACACCAACATAAAAATAAAACTTCGGAGAAAAACATGAATGCACAATCTGTCCTCGCGGACAAAAGCGGGTTTATGATCCACGCAGAAACTAAACCAGAACAGCCGAAACAGCTATCCATATTTTCATTTACCGATATTAAAAACCTGTCCGACCAGGACGTTTTATATCGCATCGACTCAATCACCCAGCAATCTGAGTTAATTCGCTGGCGGCTATGGGCTGGCCTTAGGGATAGATATCCAAGCACCAATGCCTGGGGCGCATTCCTGGAAGAAGCAAGAAATAGACATGATCGGGCAGATTGCGTCATTGATGTCCGGGACGTTTACCGCTGTGTCTTGGCTGGTAAATTCTGCGAACGTCACAAAATAGGCGACTTGAATAAGGCCGGTATAAAAAAGACCGTGATCTATCTATTATCTCAAAAAGGCAATGCCGCCGTGTCCGATAGGATATTTCAGGAGATCAGGCGGCGCAATGTTTCAATAGAAACTGTGCAGCGCATGATCGAGGATGCCAAGCGTGAAATAGAGCAAGATAAAGCTGTTTTAACGATAGATAAACAACCAGAAGCACAAACGCCTGAGCTCATGGAATACGATAGACCAGTGGAGCCATATACGCCGATAATTGAGCGTGTTGTGATAGCCGAGCCAGTTGAAGATCTTGATCCGATAACATCACAATTAAGATCGGTAGACCTTAAGCTGGAAACCCTTAGGCATGAGGTAACGCTGGACAACGAAGCGCGTGAAATGAGAGCCAGTGTAAACCGGCGCATGGATTTAATTCTTGAGCTGTCGCATGAGAATGCCGCTTATTTGACTGAGCAGCAGCAGAAGGATGAAATCAAGGAATTGGTAAAAAGCTATCAGCTTGGGTTTTTGAAGGAAGCGGGGCTATTGCAGGCTTGCGCGAAAGAGATTGCGGCGAAGGGGTATGGGAAATAAGTGTTGACTATGCGAACAATGTTCGTTAATATGTGTTCACGGCTTCAACTTCTGGAACCTTTAGGAGGCAATAAAATGAACGAACAAATAATAAAAGAACTCGCCGATTCAATGAATGTTTCGGTAACTGATTTAATGTGCTTGGCTAAATCTGTGGCAATAAGCATTAAACAAGACAAAGCAGAACAGGCAATGATTGAAATGCCAATCGAGACAACTAGGGCTTATGTTGCGCATGCAGTAAGAAAGATGAATCAGTTCACATCAACCTATCTGACCAACGGTGAAGCAAGAAACCTATTTAATCAAAATGTATTACAAATTCTTTAATGAATAGCCCAACACCAGACCAAATCAAACAAGCTCGCAAGGACGCGGGTTTAACTAAATCACAGGCCGCCGATATTGTTTCTTCTAGTCTCAGGGCTTGGCAATACTGGGAGAAAGGAGATAGAGCGATGCCTAAAGCGGCTTTTGATTTGTTTTTGATTAAAACCAAGCGATAATTTGCTTGCAAAATTGATTAAATAGGGAGTAATATTTATACAACGAACTACTAGAAATACCTTGGCGGGAATATATTTCTAGTAGTTCGGAAAAGGCTTTTTGAGATAACGTCGCCCGCCAGCCGTTATTTCACTGAGCCTTTTTTTTCGCCCAGAATAAAGCCCGTAAGTGACACGGAGAATAGGGCCTTCTCGCCTGGATGCACCGAACAGGGAAGAAACACGAACATGCAGTGAAAGCATGTAAGGCAACATAGAACAGGGATTAGGCCGACCGACCCGTAAGGGTGAAACACACGCTTAGTGATATTTAAATGGATTTATAAAGGGTGTGCATCCCCTTGCATCTAACATACTGTGAATGATGTAGTGTGCAAATTGTTCTGTGTTGTTGGATTACCGGATGACTGTATATGTCCTATCACATACGGTCTAAATGATAGATATTGTCTAAGGGGATGAAATGATTGAAACTATGATGTTTTTTGCGCAAGTGGCAGCATCTTTAATGTCTACGCTTACCCTGTACGCCGCAATCAACCCGTCACGATTACGTTATGTGGCTACCGCTGCATTATCGGACGGAATTAAGTTGCTTATAATATCAGGTGTTGCTGTCGAATCGGTGCAGGGTAATTTTGCTGCTATTTTATGTGCTATATCTGGCGGCATGGTTGGTAATTTTATTGCCCACAGCAAGAAACAATCGGCGGTTAATGAGGGGATGAAATGAGCGACACAACAAGACTAGCTTTCTTAATGAAAGAAATTGATGCTTTCGGAAATGTTAAAAAAGATCGCTTTGACTATGCGGCTGAGGTTGCGGAGGAAGAAGGTCATAATGAAATAACAGAGCAAGACGAACTGGAAGGATTTAGGCGGTTGATAGACGCTTCGATCAGAATAGGGTGGGCAGAATGAACAGAGAATTATTGCAGCGTGTGCTTGGCGAGTTATTAAGGCTCGTGAATAATAAAGCAAATAATTACACATTTGTTCTTATTGAAGACTTGCAGTCAGAAATGATGAAGGAAAAACCAGAGCAAGAGCCTGTTGTATGGTTGCCGCTATACGCATCACCACAACAACCGCCGGCAAAACCTACGCTAACATTCAATGGCTGGTATTGTCCTCATTGTGAGACTGGCGTTGACCCATCCGACGTTACTTTTTCTGAGCACCATCAAGTTTGCGGGACTTTTATTGGAGATACTGAGCCGCCAGAACTGGAAAAGCCTGATCCAGTGGCGTGGAAAGAATCCATTATTGAGCATCTGCAATCTTTATATGACACGGACGGAATCACTGATAATGAAGGCGATCCATTGATCTATTTAAACGATGCTATTTGCGCAATTGATGAGCATGTGAAATGAATAAAAACTGGTTAGGCGTTGGATCTGCTTTCTTTTTCTTTGTAGCATTAAAATTAAAGCCAGAATGGACAGCTGAAATAGTACTATTTATGATTATCCCCTATCCTATTCTGGTTTGGTATGCTGTCAAGCCATTAAGTCAAAATGATCCAGATGATGCTGCTTGATAAGTGAAATTAAAAGTTCGGCATATTTCATATCTGTCGCATAGCCAGCCTTTGCCACTTCTGTAGCAAATGAACAGCCATCTTTACACTTAAACGCCTCCGCATAGCGTTTATTCTTGACCAGAAACACAGCATGATCCTCAATGCTTTCAGCCAACGAATCATAGCGTCTAAACGGAGCTTGTACGATGATTCTCTTTCCACCCACGTATTCGGCTGTGTTTTTCATTATCACGCCGCCAGCCCAACCTTTACTGGCTTTAATTCCGAACAGGTTGAAAGCGTCTTTGGTAAGGCCGCTGTTGCCCCAGGATGATTCGAGGATTGCCTGAGCTATCGTAACCGAAGCAGGAACACCGTGAATTTCATGTGCCAGTTGTGCGCCAGGCACGATTGAATCAATAAAGCTTTTGTTCTTTGGACTAATCATTTCCAATGCCCCTGTATCCATAACAAACCTCCACCCAAAACAACGGGAACGCTCCACTGAATAGCAACCTTAGTTATCTCTCGAAACATTTCCTTCCTAGCCCGTTCAGCTTCTATGCGCTCCTGAATCCAATCGTGTTGCGTCTGATGCTCTGGGCAGTTAAGCGTTAGGTTATCACCGAGCAGTTCCGACAAAACGTCCCTTAGTTCGTCCTTGCTAATCTGAATCATTTAGACTTGCTCTTTAGCCATACCACAGCCAGTTCAACAGCTAAATTTACCAGCGCACCTGCCAGCGCGTAGCCCATCTTTTTAAATTCATCAATCGCTAAAAAACGCTTGTTTTCATTCGATACCGATTTATTATCAAGTCCGGAAACGATACGCTTCATTGACTCAAACGGTACGCCGCCAACAATAAACTTGGCGAATCTTTCGATGATAATTGGTGTTATTTTCATAATGTACTCATGATGCTGCAGTTATAGACGATGATAAGGCCGTCTGGTTTAGGTCTTGCCCCAGCACTAACGCCGACAAAAATAGGCGATAACGTGGGGCGACATTGTATTTCAGTGCAGCCGGTTAATAATGCCAGCAGCACCAGTACGCGCATTATTTCAAGCCAAGCTTTGTAGTTGTAGACACTGACAAATAAGTGTTAATGGTAACTGCCAGCGTTGCCAATCCGAGCGCAATCGTGGCTTGGTCTGGTAATGATATACAGTCACCACAGCCAACCTTTACCGCTGCCCCAATAATGGTCAAGAAAATAGGCGATAGAATCTGAACCTTTTTCCATGTTGCAGGGTTTTGAAGTGATTTTCCATATTGTAGCGCTTCTATTGCTGCCCATAACTTTTCCATTGTGTTTCCTTCCGGCTTTACCGTATGTTGTTAATTTTGATCCTTGGACAAATGCGAATTTGCTGGGTTTTCCGAGTTTGAAAGATTGCTGCTAATCGTGGTAATAGCAGCAAGTATTCTTATTTTGTTTTTTACCAAGACGCATTTTTTACTACATAATCGTTTCTTGAGCTACCGATATACGCTAATAGACCAGCAGAAAATCCAGCATGTCCAGCAGCATTGAGATGTAATAAATCTGTTTGAAACCAGTCTACAGTGTGTGTACTTGTCAATAACCAAGCATCAAAATAGCCTGTACCATATTTAGCGGAAAGACTTGCTATAACTGATCTAAATTGCTGAAGTAAAGATTGGTCTGTCAGTGCATTAGTACAAGCGACTGGAGACGTTAATATTATCTGATCTGGATTAATTCCAGCAGATAATTGATAATTTAACCATACTTCATAATCAGTAGAAAAATCAGCTAAGGGTACGGCACTTTGAGCATCATTAGTTCCTAGCTGTACTATCAATAAACTTGTGGCCTGACCAGCTGAATTTATTATCTTCTTATTAACAACCCAATCTCCGCCCGCACTCACAACAGCATTATGGTCGTCTGACATTGATGTTCCAGAAACACCTTTATTAATCTCTGTTAGTAGGAGAGAGGTAGATAAAAGTTTAGACCATCTATTTGATGTTGTTACTCCTGTTCCTGTCCCTACCGTATTACTATCTCCGCAACACACAAGATTAGTCTTAAATTTATCACGCCATAATGCTAAATTGGCAGCTCTGAAAAAACTATCTAAAATAGTAAGCTCGGATTCTACTAAAGCAGGACTCCACGCCGCGAACCCACAAAGACTTTGATTTGAAAAGCTTCCATTGTTCACTTGCAATAATGTTAATGCGGTATTACCTACAGCACCACTGACATAAGCAGCTTGCGTTTGCTTAAATCCACCCATCCAAGAATTAACAAAACCACCAGAACATTGTACCGATTGTAATCCGGGATATTGCTTAGCTGAACCTGTATCATTGCAGCTAGTCGAGTTCATAAATGACCCGCCCGCAGCAATGGTAATAAACGATTGCGTTCCAGTTAATGCTCCAGCAAGCACCCCACTAGCCGTTAAATTTTGAGCAAATGCGCCATATCCCCAGTCAGTAGTAGTTACATTACCTGTGGGATTAAAATTAGTATTAACGTACTTACTAACTGCATCACCAGTAACTCCTAGAGCCGCAGAATAGTCACCGGACACCATATTTACTGCGGTGAAATTTGCTCCGATTATTGGAACCATTGCGCCCGTAGTTGCGTCAGTACCAAGAGGAATCCATAACACCTTTAATTTAGGCCAAACAGAAGAACGAATTAACGTATCAATAGGGTCAATTAACGCATCAAGCTCATAGTTTGTTACGGCATCTCCAGCAGCGACTATCTTTGCCTTAAATGAACTTAATATAGTTTTTGCTAGTGATGATGTTTTTAGATTCTGCGCCGATGGCTCAGTCCAATTAATACCATTACATGAGTATTTTTTCAAACCATCCTGCCAAGTACCTGTACCAAACAACGCCGCACTTGGCCTATCTGCAACGGGGCCGCTGCCGTGACTTATCAATGCATATTTTTTTATCACATAATCAACTGATCCAGATGTAACATTGATGGTAAATACGCAGTCTTGCTCATATCCTCCCAATGTTGCAATTAACCCCGCCGTTATAGGTTCACTTTCAAGCCACTTATTTTCAGCATCGAATCTGTCGACGGTAGCTGCGCATATTGCCCCGCCGACTAACTTTAATGTATTCCCTGCTTTTAACTCAAATTTAGCCGGTCTTTCTGGTGTTACGATCATGTGTTTTTTCCTTAAGCGTTGACGTTGCGTATGATTGAGTAATTGACTATTACGCCAGTTGTATTATGTGAGCCAGACTGTGTATTTGTTACCGCAATGACAAATGATCCAGTGGCAGTAATGTAGGGAACAAAAGTAAAAAATCCTGCGTTAGTTCCAGTCATTGAAAGGACAACAATGTCTTTTAGCGATGTAATAGCACTGTTAGTAATACTCTGATAGCTTTGCGCAAATCCCGCGATTGACTCTGACGCTAAGGTTATTACGCCACATATTTTATTTATAGTTGCGGCCCCTCCTGATACCGTTACTGCCCCTCCAGCTCCGGTGTCATAGCCAATTCCTGCAGTTGGACTGGTTGATACCATTTTACCAGAAGATGTAATACTGGTTACTGAAATATCCCCTGATACGGCCGGTGGCGTTGCCCCTGAAGGGTCTGAAGCCATGCTGATAGACCACGCAGTTTTTGTTCCTGTGCCATGTATCAGCAATGAGTTAACGATAAGTTCACCTGTTGATCCGTTATAGCTTGTCACCTGGCATGTCATTGAGTTTGCACTTGGAGCCGCAGAATCAGCAATACTAAGATACATTCCACCTTGAAATGATTTGTTCGGTGACGCGGTAAATGTTTTAGCCCCCAGCCCTATGGCATTACTGGTTACACTGGTATCGGTCACTGAGTTAAGCGATAGCGCCGTCCCCATTGCATTGGCTGCATCTGACCAGGCCGGTAAATCAGTATTAAAGAAAGCAGAAACATCAGCCGTAAATGTGGCGCTGGTTCTATCTAGCGTAGGCAGCGTTGGCAATCCCATTATTTTTCCTTGTTAAGCGTTGACGTTTCTGATGATTGCGAAATTTATCAACAACCCAGTATGGCTTTTATTCGATAGAGATTTATTCGTGATAACGAACTCAATGGCCCCAGTTGAATAGGCATTGGCTATGATGCTGAAATAACCGGCATTGGCGCCAACCATCGTACACAAAATAATGTCTTTGTTAGACGAAACAACATTGTTTCCAAGATACATATACGCCTGTGCTCTAGCATCTAAGTTTCCAGGAACCATTGTCACTGTGCCGCAAATTTTGTTTAATGACGTGTACGGTGCGCCTATAAGCTGAACTGCCCCTCCAGCGCCAGTGTCATAGCCAATTCCAGCAGTTGGGCTAGTTGATATGAGTTTTCCTGCCGCTGTTGCATTGGTGACGGATATATCTCCGGACACGGTAGTTGAACCGGACGTATAAGGATCTCCTGATAGTGTGATAATCCACGATGTTTTTGTCCCCGTTCCGCGGATGAATAGAACGGTGACAGACAAAACTCCCGTGGCTATGTCATAAGCTGTAACCTGTGCTGTCATCGAATTAGTGCTTGGAGCAGCTGAATCAGAGATGACAACATACATACCTGGAACAAATTGCTTATTGATTGATGCGGTAAATGTTTTTGCGCCAAGTCCTATCGCATTACTTGTTGAACTGGTTCCGATAAAAGAATCTAGCGTAAGAGTTGACGCTACTGCTTCTACTTCATTGCCCCATGTGCTTATCGTTGGACCAAAAAAAGT
>JBAQEN010000904.1:0-12452 GCA_049286765.1 Methylococcaceae bacterium | reverse complement strand
CGTTGTGAAGGTTTCCGTGGCGTTTCCCAGTCGCTGGGCCATCACATTGCCAATGACGCGATTCGGGACTGGGTCCTGGAAAACCGCGATGGTGACGAAAGCTTTGCCACTACGCCTTATGATGTTGCTGTTATCGGTGACTATAACATCGGCGGCGATGCCTGGGCTTCGCGTACGTTACTGGAAGAAATGGGTTTGCGTGTAGTCGCTCAATGGTCCGGTGACGGCACCATTGCGGAAATGGAAAAAACGCCCAAGGTGAAACTGAATTTGATCCATTGCTATCGTTCAATGAACTACATTGCACGGCACATGGAAGAAAAATACAAAATACCCTGGATTGAATACAACTTCTTTGGTCCTACCAAAATAGCTGAATCATTACGTAAAATTGCCGCGTTGTTTGATGAAACGATTCAGGCGGGCGCTGAAAAAGTTATTGCTAAATATCAGGCTGAATATGATGCGGTTATCGCTAAATACAAACCACGTCTGCAAGGCAAACGCGTGATGTTGTATGTCGGCGGCTTGCGTCCGCGTCACGTGATCGGTGCCTATGAAGACTTGGGGATGGAAGTGGTCGGTACCGGTTATGAATTTGGCCATAATGACGACTATGACCGTACTATCAAGGAAATGGGCAATGCGACACTGATTTATGACGATGTGACCGGTTATGAGTTTGAAGAATTCGTCAAGCGCGTTCAACCCGATCTGATCGGTTCCGGCATTAAGGAAAAGTACATTTTCCAAAAAATGGGCATACCGTTCCGGCAAATGCACTCCTGGGATTATTCCGGCCCTTATCATGGTTATGACGGCTTTGCCATCTTTGCCCGCGATATGGACATGACGTTGAATAATCCGTGCTGGAAGCAAGTGAAAGTGCCTTGGAAAACAGCTGAAAGTTCAAGCGTAGCCGTTGCCGCAGGCGCTTAAGTCCTGAATATTAACCGCGAAAAAAACGAAGTTGTAGGTTGGATTGGCGACTGCATGGATGCTGGTGGTTGTGCGCCAAGCACGGCGCTTTATGCGACGCAGGAGTAGTTGCCGGGGAACGAAGTTTTCGAGTCCGTTCCTCACTCCAACCTACACTTTTTACTTCAACCGCCGTCCACAGATTAGTGGCGCGTAGGAGATTATCATGAGCCAAGAAGTCGAAAACATTCAACCCAGCTATCCGTTATTCCGTAACGATGAATACAAGGAAAGCCTGAAAAACAAACGTGAAGCTTATGAAGAGCGTCACCCTCAGGAACAAATTGATGAAGTCTTCCAATGGACGACTACCAAGGAATATCAGGAACTCAATTTTAACCGTGAAGCCTTAACCGTAAACCCTGCTAAAGCCTGCCAGCCCTTAGGCGCTGTACTTTGTGCACTGGGCTTTGAAAAAACATTGCCCTATGTTCATGGTTCACAAGGTTGTGTTGCTTATTTCCGCACCTATTTCAACCGTCATTTTAAAGAACCGGTTGCCTGTGTATCTGATTCCATGACGGAAGATGCGGCGGTATTTGGCGGTCAGAAAAACATGATGGCCGGCCTGGAAAACGCCAAAGCTTTGTATAAGCCGGACATCATTGCAGTGTCAACGACCTGTATGGCAGAAGTAATTGGTGACGACTTGAATGCCTTCATCAATAACACTAAAAAAGCCGGACATGTCGAACAGGATTTTCCAACACCTTTTGCCCATACTCCAAGCTTTGTCGGCAGTCATACCACGGGCTGGGATAATATGTTCGAAGGCATGATCCGGTATTTCACCTTGAACCACATGGACGACAAGAAAGTCGGTTCCAACGGCAAGATCAATTTGGTTCCGGGTTTTGAAACCTATCTTGGCAACTTCCGCGTCATGCACCGTATGATGAAGGAAATGGGGGTTGATTACACATTATTGAGTGATCCTTCCGAAGTGCTTGATACGCCTGCTGACGGAAACTTCCGAATGTATGCCGGCGGCACCACCCAGGCTGAAATCAAAGATGCGCCTAATGCGATTGATACTTTGCTGCTGCAACCCTGGCAGCTGGAAAAAACCAAAAAGTTTGTTGATTCTATCTGGCATCAACCCGCTACCGCTATCAATATCCCGATGGGCCTGGAATGGACTGATGCCTTCCTGATGAAAATCTCCGAATTGACCGGCAAACCTATCCCGGCTTCTTTGGAACTGGAACGTGGCCGGTTGGTTGACATGATGACTGACTCGCACACCTGGCTGCACGGTAAAAAGTTTTCCTTATACGGCGATGCGGATTTTGTCATGGGTATGACCAAATTCCTGCTGGAAATGGGCGCTGAGCCTACCGATGTATTGTGCAACCATGCCAACAAGCGTTGGAAAAAAGCCATGGATAAAATGTGCAAGGATTCGCCTTATGGTCAAAAAACAGAAGTCCATATTGGCAGAGATTTATGGCATTTCCGTTCCTTGGTTTTCACCAATAAACCGGACTTCATGATTGGCAACTCCTATGGCAAGTTCATTCAACGTGATACCTTCTACAAAGGCGAAGAATTTGAAGTGCCGTTAATTCGTATCGGTTTCCCAATCTTTGACCGGCACCATCTGCATAGAATGACGACTCTGGGTTATGAAGGCGCTATTTATATGCTGACAACCCTGGTTAATGCAGTGCTGGAACAACTGGACAAGGAAACCAAGGGTATGGGTACAACTGACTATAACTACGATTTGATTCGTTAAGTCCAAATCCCCCTAGCCCCCTTTAACAAAGGGGGAAGTGTTCCCCTCTTTTCAAAGTGGAACATTTCATCCCCCCCTTTGAAAAAGGGAGGGTTAGGGGGGATTTATCAATGCGTGTAAACGGAGAACTCAATGCCCAGTGTCATGTTGAAAAAAAATGCAGAAGGCAAATTAGTCTTCTACGTACCCAAAAAAGATTTGGAAGAAGTGGCCGAGACCATTGAATTCGATAGCCCTGATAAATGGGGTGGTGAAGTTCTACTCAGTGACGGATCAAGATATTATTTTGAGCCAATCAATGAGCAACCCGATTTTCCGGTCACCTTACGCGCAAAACGTTTAGATTCAGGAGATTAATTATGGCCTTATATATTGTTGAAGCAGACTGTATTTCATGTGGTGACTGCGAGCCGGTGTGTCCGACTAACTCCATCACGGAAGGCGCAATTGTTTTTAAAATCGACAAAAAAACCTGTACCGAATGCGAGGGGGATTTTGACGTACCCCAGTGTGTCAAGGTATGTCCGATTGATAATTGCATACTGCCGCTAGAGGCATAAACCCATGAGCAGCCAGGACACGCTCTCAAGAGAACTGGCTTTACGTATCGGGCTGGCTGCCCGCGCTTTGCCCGATACGGATGCCAAACGCCTGTTTAAGGTGCTAACTAACTGCGTTGGATTACCCATAACGGAAGATAAAATTGGCAGCATCAACTTGAAAACGCTTAAAACAGCTCAAGAAGGAGAATTTTCAAACATTGATGACGTTGTACTCAAAAAGGCTTTATATATTCTTAAAACTAATGCTGAGATAGGTGAAGCTCAAAAACCGGCAATTCTTAGCTTTAGCGAAGGTGACATGCCGGGCTCTGTTCGTATTGCCTGTGCCAGTAATGATGCGCTCAACGTGGATGGTCATTTTGGTTCTTGTAGTCAATTTATGATTTACCAGGTTTCAGCTGAGGAAGTGCGATTAATTGATATTCGCGATACAAGCATACCGGAAGGCCTGGAAGTAGATGATAAAAACGTCTTTAGAGCAGAACTGATTCAGGATTGTCAGGTGCTTTATATTGCCTCAGTGGGTGGACCTGCAGCTGCGAAAATTGTCAAAATGGGTATCCATCCGATTAAACTCTCAACTATTGATCCGATTGCTGAAGTTGTCGACCAACTTAAAAGTGTTATTGCCGGCTCTCCCCCTCCCTGGCTCGCAAAAGTCATGGGTGTTGACGCAATCGAACGGTTTAGATTTGAAATGGAAGCAACAGGATGATTAACACAGAGCAAGTTAATGCAATTGTTGAGAAACTCGAAACATTGGGTCTCGATGAAACAACGATCACAGCGCTTAGACAGCAATATCAACCTATCCACTTCACTTACTGTATGGACGATGATCTGCCTAATAATACGCCCATCGTTGAGAATAAAGACTTCAATCTTTATTTGATTGATGGCCGGGAACACTGTCTGTGCCTTACCAATGATTATGAGGTTGCAACGGGAATTGTCGTTGCAGAAATCATCCCTGATTAACCGGAACTGATTGCATGTCTGGTCGCGAAAGTCCTGTTAGCGTTCCTTTTGCTGATTGCAGCTTATGTCCTTTTCGTGGAAAAACACTGCTCATGGGCCGCTGTATGCCCGGTGATACCTGTGTATCCGTTGCAAGCGGCCGCCAGATTGACCGTTTTTTTCGAGTTAATCCTGTTTATGCCGAGCAATATCTATCCGATTCTTTTTGGGAGAGACGCGCTATCGCCGTTCGTTATGCTCCACAAAAATCGTTGACCAATTTGATCCATGATGAAGATGAAGTGGTAAGACGTGCTGTAGCCTATCGCCTGCCTCAAAATCAACTAAATCAATTGGTTGATGATCCCGATCGGGAAGTGCGCATGACTGTCGCTGATCGTATTGTCCCCGAAGAGTTGGATAAAATGGCTAATGACCCGGATTACATCGTTAGATTAACCGTTGCCAAGCGTCTGCCGACGGGGCGCTTGTTTCGGCTTATTCGTGATATAGATTTGCAAGTCAGAAAAGTGGTTGCTGAACGATTACCCGAAGTCAGCCTGGGCTTAATGGCCCATGACGATGCGCCTGAAGTAAGACGTATCATCGCTGAGCGTATGACTCCTGCGGATGCTGTTACTCTAATAAATGATTGTGACTGGGTAGTGCGATATACCGTAGTTCAGCGTGTTGCAGCCGAGGCATTGGTCACTCTTCTTGATGATCCCGCACCAGATGTCAGGGCTGCGGTGCAAGAACGATTAAATAGCCATTCCCACAGGGTAGAAGGGAATGAGAAACCGGAAGTATAACTATGGCTGATCAACCTTTTCAACTGGATGGGCAACAGCTTGCTAAAATTTGTAAGTACACGCTGCCCGGCCAGGATGATGAATTATTACTCTCCAAACTTCAAGCGTTCAACCCCGATTATCCGATTCGTTTAGCCAAAACCGGCGAAGAATGGTATCGCTTGGGGGGCATTGTTGATATGGAGGGTAACCGGATTGCAAGCGACTTGGTCGAATGGACCGAAAGAACCTATATTGAATGCGGCAAAAATCTGCAAACCCTGATTGATCACGCACGGAAACTAAAGCTGATTGCCACGCGGCAAACTGGCAATACTTTGCATTTTGTTGTGCAAACGGGCAGTAAAGCAGAACAATTCATTCAGATCGACATTGACAAAACTCATGAAATGTCGGATCGCTTGCTGGTCGGTGAGCGTAATCCTCCCGAGGATTTGGAAGAATTTATTGATCCGTTGGACCCGGAATGTATAGAGGCATTCCACATTGGAACCTCACGTTATTCATATCGACGTAAAACTGACGTGGCGGTTTTCATGGATGAAATCAATAAATACCACATTGAAGAGCATCCAGTACAACGTTTTATGGATGACTGGAACAGAAGTAGCGCTCTGCAAAAAGCCGTACTTTCCGATGACTGGATTGTCCGGCCATTCCGGCACACCGGACGCTTCGGAGAACAACAAATTAACGTCGAAATTATCAACACCCAACAAAAACATATGCCGCACCTGGACAATATTAACGGCAAAAAAGGTGTCTCACTGCATAACCTGTTAACCCGTTTTGATCGCCAGGCAGGTTATCCCTTTGCCTGGTTCTTTTATATGATTAAAGGCAAACTGGTTTCAACGCACAGCGGCGTAGCGGTTTTTAAAGATATTAGCGGAGATTTTTCTTATTTACCGGAACGCGATGTAGCGGTACTTAAAGATTGGGTAAGCACACCTTATAACGTGTAGCAATGTGCATAAAATAATTGGGCATTTCATATATAGCCGGTTCGCTGGTGCTGAAGCCTTCAGCTTCACTGAAGAGAGCCTAGTCCAAGGATATATTCGGAATTATGGTTTGCACATTCCTAACTTTGGATTTTCATCAACTGCTTTGTGATTCAAAGCACATTTTTAAACAATAGGAGTAAACACTATGTCAATAGCACAAATAAAAGCATTCTCTGAACATGCAAAAAAAGACCCTGTATTGAAAGACAAGCTGTTAGCGGTACAAAAAATTAGAGAACTTATCGCTCTGGGCAAAGAATATAATTTTGAATTGGATGAAGTAGAACTCTATCCGCCCAACGAACCGCAATTTGTCGAAGAACAACTTTCTGAAAGAATGGCTAAGGCGTTGCTGAGGGTTTAAGTCACAGTAGCCGGGATTTGCAGAACGACTGCATAGATGCAGAAGGGATAGGTAATAAAGAATGTCAGTAATACAGCTTCTTCGAATGTTTACTGGATGATTTTTGTATCTATTCGATGTTTGTATAGATGAAAAATATTTTTTATTTAAACCGGCAAAGCTAGCTTCCATTTTGGGCTCCTCTTCGCTTCGTTATTTAGATCAGTTGCAATGAAACCGTCGAAGTGAAGATGAGTCCATATCATCATTTATTCTATGGCCCTACAATTATTCAATCGTCCTAATTTGCAGTCTGTCAATCACCTTGTTTTTGGCAAGAGCATTACTAATAACATTGAGTGTTCGTCCATCCTCTACTCAAATCATCTATGTTATTAGCCAAATAGACCACAGAGCGCAGCATTTTTCTTTCGGTGTTGGCAAATGCAATTCTTTAGGTTCATCACTTGCGCCCTTGAGTCATATGAATATGCACAAGGTGTTAGCCGCCGTCTCCAATGTTCTCCCAGGCATTTCTGTCTGGCTCTTCCAGAGCATGCAATTTTATAGTGGTTTCCCGCTGTTTGGCCCGCAACTCTTCGAGTTCATGGTCATAGCTCAGCTTCATATCTGCTTCAGCTTGACGGCATTTAAGTATCAATGCATCAATCCCGGCACTCTGTTCAATAAGTTCAGCTAGTAGCTTCTGCCTGTATTCATCTGTCGTTTTCATGTGTTAATCTCTCGGGTCCTTAATTGATAGTTAATCCGAAACAATGGGCTTGACTGATGTGTGGCGGCGCTCTATGGTAGCTAAAGCCGCCTAGGCATTGTGTGTTATCAATACAGAAGATTAACCATAGACATAGCATAAGTGTTCTGATCAACACCCCCTTTCATCACATTTCTACAAAAACACATCTCGGTGTTAAGCTTCTTCAAGCCTGGAAATTGCAGTTCTAACCAAGTCACTTAAAGCCGCTCCATCTTGCTGATAATAAGCAATAATCTCACGCCGCATTCTAGGGTCCCAGGATCTTAGGATATGTTTTTTTACTCCTTCGGCGGCAATTTCTTTATTGCTTTCCGCATTAAAAAAATCACCAATATCATTGGCCATTTTGATAAGTCTTTCAATTTTCATTGTTGGTATTTATTAAATTAATTACAGGGGCATTATGTATTAATCGTTGCGGATGTGTATAGACGACATGTTGATCATCACGGGCAAAGCCAATCAAAGTAAGCCCGGCTTCGTCTGCCATCCTTATTGCTAAGCCGGTCGGCGCGGATATGGCCGCCAGTAAAGTGATGCCCACGGCTGCTGCTTTTTGTACCAATTCATAACTGGCGCGGCTAGTGACAATTACAAAACCGGAAGTCAAATCCTTTTTGGTACGTAATAATGATCCGATCAATTTATCGAGCGCATTATGGCGGCCGACATCTTCCCGTAGATCTACAATGCATTGTCCCGGTATAGCCCAGGCAGCTGCATGTACCGAACCGGTTAATCGGTTTATATTTTGGTGTTGTTTAATATCTGACAAAGCAGAAATCAAATCTTGTGAAGTCAAGGTTATACCCTTGCTGACAGGATTAGGCTGGCGGATGACTTGCTGTAACGTACTTGCACCACATAGACCACAGCCGGTACGGCCAGCTAAATTACGCCCTTTATCCGTCAGACAGTCAAAACGTTGTTTGGGAATTTGTAAATAGACTTCTATGCCATTTGAGCGATTATAAATATGCGTGGACAATAACTCTGAAGGGTCTTTAATAATCCCTTCGGTAACACTGAAGCCCAAGGCAAAATCATCCAGATTGGTAGGGGTTGCCAGCATGACAACATGCGGCATGCCATTGTAAACCAAAGAAACCGGCACTTCTTCAGCAATATAGTCTTGCTGCAAGGAATGCTGGCTTCCTTGCCAACGCTCAACGGTACTTTGCTGATAGCTGGGCCATCCTAGTTCCAGGGATAACGATTGCATGACTGCATTTCCGCTAGCCATTCTGGATTCCCTGCTCAAGGAGCTCCAGTTGTTTTTCTGAAAACGTATGATATTCCTGTTGCCATTCAGAAGGCTGACTGACTTTAGTGACTTCCACAGCGGTAACTTTGTATTCCGGGCAATTAGTTGCCCAGTCAGAGTTGTCAGTGGTGATAACATTGGCGCCAGATTCCGGGAAATGGAAAGTGGTATAAACCACGCCGGGTTGTACGCGTTCGCTAATTAATGCCCGTAATACAGTTTCACCGGAACGGCTTTTAATGCCTACCCAGTCACCGGTTTTCAAGCCCCTGTCTTCGGCATCATGCGGATGAATCTCCAGGCGATCTTCTGAATGCCAGGCAACATTGTCAGTGCGCCGTGTCTGTGCGCCAACATTATATTGTGACAATATGCGGCCTGTCGTCAGAATTAAAGGAAATTTGCGGCTAGTGCGTTCATGCGTCGCGACATATTCGGTTAACATAAACAAACCCTTGCCATTATCGCGCATGAAGGTTTGTTCGTGCATGATAGGCGTGCCCACCGATTCTTTATCATAGCAAGGCCATTGTATACTTCCTAGCCGGTCAATTTTTTCATAACTGACACCGGCAAAAGTTGGCGTAAGACTGGCAATTTCAGCCATAATTTCCGATGGATGGTTATAACTCATCGGATAGCCCATCGCATTTGATAACATTTGCGTAATTTCCCAATCCTGATAACCTGCTAACGGCGACATAACTTTACGTACGGGGGAAATGCGGCGTTCGGCATTGGTAAACGTGCCGTTTTTCTCTAAAAAGGACGCGCCTGGTAAAAAGACATGAGCGAATTTAGCGGTTTCATTGAGAAATATATCCTGCACAATAACACATTCCATCGCGCGTAAAGCGGCGTGTACGTGCTGAATATCGGGGTCGGACTGGGCAATATCTTCGCCTTCGCAGTACAGTCCCATAAAACTTTTGTCCAATGCCGCCTCGAACATATTCGGTATACGCAGGCCGGGTTCAGAGCTTAATTCAGACTTCCA
Source organism: Methylococcaceae bacterium (assembly GCA_049286765.1). Lineage (GTDB taxonomy): Bacteria > Pseudomonadota > Gammaproteobacteria > Methylococcales > Methylomonadaceae > JAGXGJ01. Next base: position 3,018 of record JBAQEN010000904.1, on the reverse strand, counting down.
TGCAGTTTCGAACAGTTGGTGGGTCTTATCATCTGAGACATGGCGATAACCCGGAAACTCATGCGGAAACGACCCCATATCACAAGAACCCTGAACATTATTCTGTCCGCGTAATGGGTTAACTCCCACTCCAACGCGGCCTAAATTACCTGTTGCCATCGCCAGATTGGCAATGCCGATAACCGTAGTGGATCCCTGGCTATGTTCGGTTACGCCCAAGCCATAATAAATAGCCGCATTGTTGGCTGTGGCATAAAGTCTTGCAGCCGCTCTGATGTCAGCAGCGTCAATCCCGGTTATCGATTCGGTTGCTTCGGGTGAATTGTGCTCCTGGGCAATAAAGGTTTCCCATTTTGTAAATGATGAGACATCGCAACGCTCATTGACAAAGGCTTCATCCATTAAATTTTCTGTTACGATGACATGAGCCAAGGCATTGATCAAGGCTACATTAGTGCCGGGGCGCAATTTCAAATGATAATCGGCGTGGACATGCGGAGAATTTCTGACCAGATCGATTTCACGCGGATCCACCACGATCAGTTTTGCGCCTTGGCGCAGGCGTTTTTTCATGAATGAGCCGAATACCGGATGGCCATCGGTTGGATTGGCGCCGATCACCATAATGACATCGGCTTTCATGACCGAGTCAAAGTCCTGGGTACCAGACGATTCGCCAAAGGTTTGTTTTAGTCCGTAACCGGTAGGGGAATGGCAAACTCGCGCACAGGTATCGACATTATTATTGCCAAAACCCGCGCGGATGAGTTTTTGCATGATATAGACTTCTTCGTTAGTGCAACGAGAAGAGGTGATTCCGCCGATAGAATCTTTACCGTATTTTGCCTGAATGCGCTTTAATTCAGACGCTGCATGGTTAATGGCCTCTTCCCAGCTGACTTCTTGCCATGCGTCTTTAATGCTGGCGCGAATCATAGGTTTGGTCATGCGGTCTTTATGCGTCGCATAACCAAACGCAAAACGGCCTTTAACGCAGGAATGACCGTGATTGGCTTTGCCGTCTTTATGCGGCACCATGCGGATGACCTGTTCACCTTTCATTTCGGCTCTGAATGAACAGCCAACACCACAATAGGCACAGGTGGTTACAATCGCATGTTCCGGTTGACCGTGGTCGATCACCGATTTTTCCATTAAGGTTGCGGTGGGGCAGGCCTGTATACATGCACCGCAGGAGACACATTCTGAATCCATGAACGCCTGATTCTGGCTGGGCGATACTTTGGAATCAAAGCCGCGGCCATCAATGGTTAAGGCAAAGGTCCCTTGGGTTTCCTCGCAGGCTCTAACGCAACGCGAACAAACAATACATTTGCTGGGGTCGAAGCTAAAGTAAGGGTTGCTTCCATCTTTAGCGGCATTCAGATGCGTTTCAACCGGATTGTAACGTACTTCACGTAAGCCCACAGCACCCGCCATATCTTGCAGCTCGCAATCACCATTAGCTGAACAGGTCAGGCAATCCAGAGGGTGATCGGAGATATACAACTCCATAACGCCGCGGCGTACATCAGCCAATCGTTTACTTTGCGTTGAGATTTTAAGGCCCTCGGCAACCGGTGTAGTACAGGAAGCCGGCATTCCACGGTTACCTTCAATTTCTACAACGCAAAGCCGGCAGGAACCGAAGGGTTCAATACTATCGGTCGCGCATAACTTGGGGATGTCAATACCGATACTTGAAGCCGCTCTCATGATCGAGGTTCCTGCGGGTGCGGTGACCTGAAAGCCATCAATTTCCAGAGTAACTAACTGACTTGCTGTGCTGGCAGGTGTGCCAAAATCTTGTTCTTTATTGATGCTCATGATTGTTTCCTCGTGTCATTATCAGGCTGCGCTGGCTTTTTCATTAATGCCGAAATCTTCCGGGAAATGATTTAAAGCGCTCAATACGGGATAGGGAGTCATGCCGCCTAATGCACAAAGCGAGCCGTTAAGTAAGGTGTTGCAAAGATCGCGTAACAGGGGAATGTTTTTATTAAGGTCGCGGCCCTTGATAATATCATCCATGACTTCTTTGCCACGGGTGGAACCAATACGGCAGGGCGTGCATTTACCGCAGGATTCAATTGCACAAAATTCCATGCTGTAACGCGCCATTTCAGCCATATCGACGGTGTCATCAAAAGCCACCACGCCGCCATGCCCCAATACTGCCCAAATCGCGGCAAACGCTTCGTAGTCCAGAGGCGTGTCAAATTGTGATTCAGGTAAATAGGCGCCTAAAGGACCGCCGACTTGTACTGCCTTAATCGGTCGTCCTGAAGCCGAACCGCCACCGAAATCATAGAGCAGTTCGCGCAGAGTTATGCCAAAAGCCAGCTCAACTAACCCCGTGTGTTTAATGTTGCCAGCTAATTGAATCGGCAACGTGCCACGTGAGCGACCCATGCCAAAATCACGGTAATACTCGCCGCCTTTATCCAGAATGATCGGCACTGATGCCAGGGAAATGACGTTATTAACGACGGTGGGTTTACCAAACAAGCCGCTAATGGCAGGTAACGGTGGCTTAAAGCGCACTAGGCCGCGTTTTCCTTCGAGACTCTCCATCAATGAGGTCTCTTCGCCGCAAATATAAGCACCTGCGCCTAAACGGACTTCGAGATGAAAGGCTTTGCCGCTGCCTCGAATATCATCACCCAAATAACCCGCCTGATAAGCTTTTTCAATAGCCGTATTCAATGCTTTATGAGCGTGGGGGTATTCTACTCGCAGATAGATATAACCTTGTGATGCACCAACACCCAGACCTGCGATAGTCATGCCTTCGATCAAGACAAAAGGATCATCTTCCATGACCATGCGGTCAGAAAATGTGCCGGAATCACCTTCGTCGGCATTACATATAATATATTTTTGAGCAGATGGCGTATTGAGCACCGTATTCCATTTAATGCCCGTAGGAAAAGCCGCGCCTCCGCGTCCGCGCAAACCCGAGTCGGTAACTGTTTTGACAATGTCCTGCTGTGCCATATTTAAGGCATTATTCAAACC
>JBAQEN010000903.1:0-2650 GCA_049286765.1 Methylococcaceae bacterium | reverse complement strand
GGCTTGAAGGGAACACAAAATGACCGCCGCCTGTAAGCGGTTTAATCTCTTCGAGTATGGCTGCCGCTTGAGTCGATAAGGGAACGATATGCAATACTTCTGTTTTGGTGACAAAGTACCGCCATTCTTTAGCGTTTAAGTCAACGTCCTTCCATTCCATTTGTCTTATCTCGCCGGGTCTTTGAAATATTAGCGGGGACAATCTGAAGGCGCATTGCACTACAAAGGTTCCTTGATAACAGTATATATCCCTTAGCAGTTGCGCCACGTCTTTAGGCTCTGTCAGTGCCGCCCGGTGCTTAACTTTCTTTGCTGGTATCTGCGCACCTACTGCTTGCGCTGGATCATAATCAGTGAGGCCGTGGGCGATTGCATAGCTGAATACTGAGCTAATCTCAGCATGGACGCGGTGCGCAGTTTCCAGTTTATTAAAAAGTGGCTTTATGAGGCTAAAAATATCCGGCGATTTAATGTTACTGATAGCCGTATCGCCAATAACCGGGAAAACATGCAGTTCAAACCGGCCGATCTTCTTATTATGGGTAATGTCTCTAACTGTGTGAATATTTGCAGCCAGCCAATTACGCGCCACATGCTCAAAGCTGTTGAGTATGGGTAAGCCAGCCGCTTTCCGTTTCGCGTTCTCAGCGTCAACCTGTTCGGATTGCTTGGCCTGTTTTTTTGTTTCGCTGGGGTCTACGCCGTTGGCTATTTGTGCGCGGGCTTCTTCGGTCTTGCGCCGTGCGGTTTCCAGCGTAATGTCTGGATATGCCCCAAAGCCAAGCCGGTTTTGCTTTCCTTTAAACCGGTAGATAAACCGCCATGTCTTAACTCCGCTGGATTTCACCAGCAAAACCAAGCCGCCGCCGTCATTGATGGTGTAATCTTTTTCTTTAGGCTTAGCTGCCCTGTATACTGCGTCTTTGTTGAGTTTTTCAGCCATTTTGTGACACCGGTTGTGATACGTTTTTAGGTTAATTTACTCCGTATCACTGATCGTGTCACTGTTTAGCGTGTATTTTATGACATTTGGCTGTATTTCGTTGAACAATAAAAAAACCCGCCAAGCCTTATGGCTTGCGGGTTTATGTATTTCTTTGCACTTCTTGAAACCTTTAATTGGTACCGAGAAGAGGACTTGAACCTCCACGAGCTTGCGCTCACTAGCACCTGAAGCTAGCGTGTCTACCAATTTCACCATCTCGGCAAAGGAATGCTGTAAAAGCAAATTAAGCGCCAACTATACCCACCCTGCTTATCTTTGTCAATTATAAAGTGTACTGTATGTTACTTTAATAAACGGCCTTGATAACCCTATTAAAAATAGTATCTTCTCCAGAAAAGATTAGGGGGATTGCTGCATTAAGTCTTGCTGAATGGATAAAATTTTTTAGGTCCACAAGATAAGATATCTGCTACTCATTAGATTTTAAAATGATAACTCCTAAAAAATAACCAGATACCGGGTTTTTATGGTTGGTACGTATACCTCACTATCCGATGTACCAATGATATGAGATAGAGCCATGCCCCTATGTTTAAAGTGAGCATGGCTGAACTCTTTTCAGCTGGCTTTACCTGCTTCAGATGCAGCAGAAACTTCCATTAATCTGCCTGATGCACAATCGTAGATATAGCCGTACACCGGGATGTCAGAGGGTACCAGCGGATGGCTCTTAATCCGGACAACATCTTCCAGGACACTTACCTGTTGATCTTTAATGGTCAGCCAGTCGATATATTTACCTTCTGCAGAACCCGGACCTTCACAGCAGTCATGCCAGCCGCTTGCGTCGATAGAAGCGGTTTTTAAACTGCTTCCTAACAAGTCGCGCATGACGTCATCGGTAAATGTTTCCATGCCACAATCGGTATGATGAATGACAAACCATTCTCGCGTGCCTAGTAATTTATAGGAGATGACCAGTGAACGGATGGCGTCGTCACTGGCGCGGCCGCCGGCATTACGAATAACATGGGCATCGCCTTCGGATAAACCGGCATATTTTGCCGGATCCAGTCGGGCATCCATACAGGTTAAAATGGCAAAATGCCTGCCAGGCGGCATCGGCAAATTACCTTTGTCACCGAAATCATTCACATAGTCTCTGTTTGCGGCTAAAACTTCATTAAGAATTTTACTCATAACTACCTCTTATTATTATCATTGTGCAATAAAAAACCGTTTGATCCTATCATTAGGTATGAAAAAGACCAAACGGTAAATAACTATCTCCGTTTAAAAGTCTACTTTAATAAACCAGGATTTTAAATAGCACTATAAATTTATAAAATATAAACTTATAGTTTAGAATGATTCTGACTATGAATAAATTGAATAACATTCAAGTATTTTGCCGTATTGTTGAGTTAGGTTCTTTTGCCGCTGTAGCACGCGAAATGAATTTCTCAGCGATGATGATAAGCAAATATATGGCTCAATTAGAAGAGTTCCTGGGTGTTGCCTTATTAAATAGAACAACTCGTCAAATCAGTCTGACTGAAGCCGGTGAAATTTATTATTGCCGTAGTAAACAGTTGATGGATGATTTCTCGGAACTGGATGAAACTACCTCACAATTGGGCCGGCATGTAAAAGGAACGTTAAAAATCAGCGCGCCAATCGATTTTGGCGGGCTTTATATGGTGC
>JBAQEN010000902.1:0-1862 GCA_049286765.1 Methylococcaceae bacterium | reverse complement strand
CGTTTTAGTTTTAGCTTCGTCAGTTGTCCATTTCGATGGGTCCACGGTTTCGCCAGTAATGTGGCGAGATAGATGGAGACTGAGCCCCGCAAATTCCTCCATCCGGAAAACGGCAGTTTATTAAGCTCATTTGCCGGGCAATGCGGACAGAGCTCACAAAATAATAGTACAAAAGAATCGATAAGGTCAGACTCTGAGGTATCCTCCTCAAGACTACTCCCCTATATCCGAACAATATATTGGATATTGGGCCGGCAGGCGTTGCGCTTGGCAGATCTGACTAAATGGAATGCAAACTCTAAATTCATTGGCATTCAGCTCGCCGCGCAAGCAGGCGGCGATAATCCCAAGTTGCTAATCTAACAAGCAACGTTGCATTGTTGACATTTTAAATCCTACTGGTAACTATTCAGTGCGTTTCAAAATTGTGGCTTCATGCACAACGAAACTCACGAAGAGGCGGTTCAGAACACCTGCAGCAGTGTAATAGCATAGTACAAAAAAGTCGTGCGCATAGTTTCCCGGTATTTTAGGGGAAGGAACAAAAATATTTCATTTTGTTCTCTTTTTGTTCTCTTTTTGCTTGCATTCCAGTGAATTTTTGTTAAGCTTACAAAAAATTTAAGCGAATCGAGAGACCGAAATCAATGGACGTATTAACCAGACGACAACGGGAAATTTTCAATTATCTCCGCGACAACTACGAAAGCTTTGCTTATCCGCCTAGTCTGGATGAGCTCTGTGCGGCATTGGGAATGGCCTCGCGCGGGTCAATGTACAAGCACATCATGGCCTTGATTAAAGCGGGTCTGGTGGAACCTTTTACTGGCAATAAACAGGGGGGGGTTCGCCTTAGCGCTCAAGCGCAGAGTGATGAAGCTATTTCTGAACAGGGCTTACCCTTTGTCGGGTCAATCGCCGCTGGTAAGCCGATTGAAGCATTGGAAACAATCAGCTACATGACCGTACCGGATGCCCTGAAAACCGATAACCCCTGTTTTGTGTTGCAGGTTAAAGGCGACTCAATGATCGAGGCGGGTATTTTTGATGGCGATTGGGTGGTTATCGAACAGCGTGATTATGCGATTAATGGAGAAATAGTGGTCGCCTTAATAGAAAACTCCGAAGCAACACTGAAATACATTGAGCAGACAGCTGAGCACGTGTTGCTGCTGCCGGCCAATGCCAGCATGACAGCGCTGTCATACCGTCCTGAGCAGGTTGAAATCCAGGGCGTGTTAGTCGGGCAAATGCGCAGTTATCGTTCTCATTAATCACTGACATTTAAAACGAGGAGAGTTCCCATGCAACGAAGAATCCACATGCATGATCAAGTTTTCAATAAAGTTGAAGATATTATGAATCATTACAAAAGAAATCCAATAGGGGGCTTAATGCGGCTATTAAAGCAGTTTATGAAACAGTCACCGGTGATTTAATACCGCGTGGACTGTTTGCAAAGAGAGTTAAAAGGCAATAGGGTCGTTCCAAGAAAATCGCCTGACTCGAAAATGTTTGTTCAAGATCGCAGGGGAACCGCTGTGACATCATCAGCAATTGAACACTATGATAACTGTGATGCGTTATTGATCAATAGCTGCTTTTTGTTAAGGTCGGGCTGACTGACAGCTTCTGGCCCAGACTGTGTCAAAACGTCTCTATGGTATAATTCACTCACAGTTTTGATTGGAGCGCCCTAATGAAGCGTTTCATTGAAGGCGAATGCCGCCACAAACCGCCTTGTTGCCGAGAAGTATCGACGATTATATTGCCGGCACCAGCCCGGTTCACATCGTTGATGTTTTTGTTGATGAACTTGACCTCGGCAATCTGGGGTTTGACGGTGTTGAGCCACCGATTAG
>JBAQEN010000901.1:0-2306 GCA_049286765.1 Methylococcaceae bacterium | reverse complement strand
ATGCAACATAGTTACGCAATGACTCGACGCGATGTCGGAAAGCCTGCATTTTCACTACGCAAAAAGCGCTTCGTGAAAACACATGCACTATCGCTTCTGGGGACTACTCGACTCCTGTCTCGCAGCGCATGCTGATATGACAATTGTGGAGCATGGTGAATGCTATCGAAGTACTTTATGCCGGTGCGGAGCGTCCCAAAATAAACCGTTTTGCGATGGCAGCCATAGCGCCGTGAATTTCGTTGCGACGGGTGAACCGCTTACCGTAGACTTAGAGCCACTATCTGAACGGGCAGGCAAATTAACTATAACCCCGATTACTAATGGGCCGCTACAAATCGAAGGTAATCTTGAAGTATGTTCCGGAACCGGCAGAACTATAAATCGAATTAAGAAAACTTGGCTTTGCCGATGCGGTTCTTCGCAAAACAAACCCTATTGTGACGGAACTCATCGAAAAATCGGTTTTACAACCTAAACAATCGAGCGCCAATTTCTGTTTATATAGATGAAAATAAAAAAAACGCAGCGCCCAAGCGCAGCGGGGCAACGTAAAAAGTCATGCCTGCTGTTTACAGTTTTAAAATAAATTGATCGCCTCAGATCGGCCAAAAGCAGCCATTCTGACTTATGGCAAGCTTTTATGGGCAGTATCTGCGGACACTGAAAGAGCGCTTCTCCATCCAACACAGCACACTTCAAGTGGGGCAAGGAACAACTGATCATTCTTGCGCATTGCAACCAAGCGCAACTGCACACGGTCACTGAGGTTGGTAATGACAATAACAACAAAAAGCACCTTGAGCCAGATTCCCGCTAGCGTATGGGTGCTCGGCTTCGTCAGCATGTTAATGGATATTTCCTCCGAGATGATCCACAGTCTGCTGCCTATGTTCATGGTTACTATGCTCGGCGCCAGTGCCTTCGAGGTCGGCCTGATTGAAGGTTTAGCCGAATCCACTGCGCTGACCGCCAAAATTTTCTCAGGAGCCTTGAGTGACTATCTGGGTAAGCGCAAGGGACTCGCCGTGTTTGGGTATGCCTTGGGCGCACTGACCAAACCATTGTTTGCTATTGCACCAACTATCGGGATAGTACTCACAGCCCGGATGCTGGATCGCGTTGGCAAGGGGGTACGCGGTGCACCGCGTGACGCACTGATGGCCGATATCGTGCCACCACATCTGCGCGGCGCAGCATTCGGGCTACGTCAATCTCTCGACACTGTAGGTGCTTTTCTTGGCCCATTGTTAGCAGTCTGCTTAATGCTACTGTGGACCAATGATTTCCGAGCGATGTTCTGGGTAGCTGTGATCCCGGGTCTGATGGCCGTGGCGCTGCTCATGTTCGGCGTCAGTGAACCCGAACGCCATGAGGACGGCAAACGTTCAAATCCGATTCGCAGAGAAAATCTCAAGCGTCTTGATGCGCCATATTGGTGGGTGGTTGGTATCGGTGCCGTGTTTACGCTGGCCCGGTTCAGCGAGGCGTTTTTAGTGTTGCGCGCGCAGCAAGGGGGGTTCCGGTCGCACTGGTGCCGCTGGTGATGGTGGCGATGAATCTAATCTACGCCCTGTCGGCCTACCCATTCGGCAAGCTCTCCGACCTTATGAGCCACACCAAACTATTGGCACTCGGTCTGGTCGTCCTGATTGGGGCTGACTTGGTGCTTGCCACCAACGATCATTGGGGTATTGTAATAGCCGGTGTTGCCTTATGGGGCGTTCACATGGGTATCACGCAGGGCTTGCTGAAAACGATGGTAGCCGATACCTCGTCTGCCGACTTGCGCGGCACTGCCTACGGTTTCTTCAATCTGATGAGCGGGATCGCCATGCTGGTCGCTAGTGGCGTCGCCGGACTTCTTTGGGATCGGTTGGGGGCGTCATTCACGTTTTATGCAGGCGCAGCGTTTTGCGTAGTCGCTCTCGCTGGCTTAGCTTGGCAACCAAGTCGTGCTATCCTACCTCAAAAAATTAAATAGAGATGTTCAGAAAATGACCGTTTGTTGAACAAGTTTATACGGGCATTGGCCAAAAGTTGGAGATCAAAAAATGTATTTTGAATTTGCTGTGAAGGGAAGCAATGGGTCGCATGTTGACGATGAATGCGTTGAAAATTTAAAACTCTGAATAACCAGCATAGAGAATTATATTTTTGAAGCTGTCGAATTTCAGCTGCCGGCCAATTTCTGCCGGTCGCGACTGGCCGCTTTATGGCGATGAATATGGCAGAATAAAGTTCGGCAATGCCACTAAGAGACAGTCATATCATTCTAATGTTGTGATATTGTGAAGCTGCTGTAA
>JBAQEN010000900.1:0-2112 GCA_049286765.1 Methylococcaceae bacterium | reverse complement strand
TGCCTGTCCTACGCCTAATAATGGGGCACAACTGGTCGGTATAAGCTTTGAGGATTTCAAAAAGAACCTCGGCCTCTTCAAAGACAAGGGTGGCGTTTTCTTCATCAACCCGGCGATCCTGGACATCACTTACAATTCGGCCGGCAAAGTTGCCACCTCGAAACTAAAGCCCGGCTTGATGACGGCTCCGGCTCCGGGTACATTCGGCAATTTCCCGGTGAACAGCCTCAGCGGTCCGAATTACTTCAACCTCGACATTAGTGTGACGAAGAGGATCCCGTTCACGGAACGAGTTAAGTTTGAGATCAAGGCCACGGCCATCAACATCTTGAACCATCCCAATTTCGTTTACGGCGGTCAGAATTTTGATTCGACCACGTTCGGTCTGATCACCACCCAGCGCGGAACAGCGCGCAATATTAACTTTATCGGACAGCTGAGGTTCTAGTCCGACCAAGTTGATAGCTGCTGGATCTACCTCCGAGGTTCGATCCATTTTGGGGCGTTGTCGGAGATATCGGCAACGCCCTTTTATTGTCATCAGTATAGCGTCCACTCGCCGCCCAAGGCGTAAGATGACAAAATCCCAAAATAAACTGATCGGACCAGCGAAAGCTGCGATTTGAGGTAAACATCATGTTAGAGAGAAAGGTACTCAGACTACTGTACGTCATTTTATTTGCCCTGTGCTTTGTCATTCCAGTGAGCGCTCAGATGATTCCGCCGGGAGCAGGCGATACCGGTCTGGGAGGAGTGAACACCATCACTGGGACTGTTCTTGCAGCTGGCCAGCGTTTCGAGCGGCACGTTACCGTTCGTCTACAAACCATGACCAAGGGCGATCGCGTAGTAATGACCGACGACTACGGAAACTTCGCATTTCGAGGTCTTATATCCGGCGATTACACAATTGTGATCGATAAAGAAAAGGATTTTCAACCTTTCTCCCAAGTCGTGTCCATCATTCAACCACGGGGTTTTCCGCCGCAAACCTATACTTTGAGTATTCGATTGGAGTTTAAGGGACGAACTGACGCCAAGCCCGGGGTTCTAAATGCCGAGTTTGCGAATGTTCCCAAGCCTGCTCTGGTCCATTTCAATAATGCCGTCGAACAAGCTAAGAAAAATGACTATCCAGGAGCGATCGAGCAACTGAAGCTGGCGATAAAGGAGTATCCGTCTTTTATGCTCGCATTCAATGAACTCGGTGTTCAGTATCTCAAACTGAATCAATTGGAAAATGCTGACGAGGCATTTCAGGGTGCACTAAAGATCGCCCCCGATGCATTTGCCGCCCTTATAAACCGCGGCATTGCAAATGTCCTGATGAAACGGTATGGCGAGGCGGTACCGATTCTTCGTAAAGCCTTGAAGAAAAATGACCAGTCTGCGGTAGGGCATTATTTCCTGGGCCAGGCCCTTGCAAATCTGGGTTTGTTCGAAGATGCAGAAAAAGAGCTTTTGGCTTCGTTGGAACTCGGAAAGGAAGAAATGAAAGAGGCACACAGGGTACTGGCGATCATATATACCTCTCGGGGAGCCAAGAAACAGGCCGCGGACGAATTAGAGGCTTACCTCAAATTGGCGCCGGATGCGCCGGACGCTGAGAAGCTAAAGGATAAAATACGACAGCTAAAAGAATCGAATGAGTGACTTTGGAGATGTCTTTGTAACTTCTAAGGAAATTTGAATCAGGCTTTTTAGGCGTTGTCGAGTGATGGGCGACGCCTTTTTGGGGGAGGTAAAATCTGCTGGTTGTGAGATTTAATGGCAGGTAAAATTGTTAGACCCTCCGTTAAAGATTCGCTACGGTCTTGCTCCGGCGACACTTTCGACGCAAGAAACAACCTGTCGCAACAGCGTTCGAGCGCGGAATACCTGGTGAGCGAGATCAAAAGCCATAGACGTAGTGTGGCCTCGTTTCTGACCGTCCTCCTTGTGTGCGCCAGGTCTTTGCCACTACTGACACTGGTAACCTGGTCCTCTATCTTGTCCTGCTCTTCGTGACTCTTGCGATTACCCTGGGCGGATATCTCTTCACGCTCGTGGTAATGGGAGGGTCAACCCGTACTCTTGTCGCTCATCTGCTGCGGAACGACCCCGTCACTGCTC
>JBAQEN010000899.1:0-2730 GCA_049286765.1 Methylococcaceae bacterium | reverse complement strand
GGCTTGAATAGGATCAATCGGTGCAGGATTCAAACTTTGCTGAATTTTCATCGTAATGCCCATTATGATCGGCATGACGAAAAAAGGATCCTGTATTGATAAATCCTGTATCCAAAGCATAAAGGGCGCCTGGCGAAACTCAACCGTTTCACTCAATACCCAATAAAGAGCCATAAATACCGGGATCTGCACCAAAAGGGGTAAACAGCCACCCAAAGGATTCACTTTTTCTTTTTTATACAGCGCCATCATTTCTGTATTAAAGCGTGGCCTGTCATCAGCAAATCGTTCTTGAAGTTCTTTAAGACGCGGCTGGATTTTACGCATCTTGGCCATTGATTTGAAACTGGCTTGAGACAAGGGGAAGAACAGTAATTTAATACACAGTGTCACGCCAACAATTGCCACACCCCAGTTACCAATCAAGTTATGGATTTTGTTTAATAACCAGTAAATGGGTTTACCGATAAATGTTAAAACGCTGTAATCAACAGTAAGCTCAAGACCAGGCGCTATTTTTTCCATCATTGGCTGAATTTTAGGACCGGCAAATAATTTGGATACAAATTGAGCATCTGTATTTGCTTCAACGGTTACCGCTGGAGAATACGTACCAATAACATAACGTCCGTCTTTTAGTGCTTTGGTATAAAAATGGTTTTCCTCCTCGGCAGGTGGAATCCAGGCGGAGGCAAAATAATGTTGAATCATTGCAGTCCAGCCACCTTTGGTGGTGACATCAAGCGTCTCATCTGCCATATCATCAAAACTTATTTTTTGGTATTTATCTTTTTCGGTATAAATAACGCCGCCATCATAAGCTCTCATGCCGCCCGTCAGCATATTACCCTTGCCTTCTGTATCCGGCACTCTTAATAACTGACTGTATTGTCTTCCGGACCAAGCTTTACCTGTGTTATTTCTAACTTTTTGATCCAGTGTTATCTCATAACTTCCACGTTTAAAGGTAAACAGTTTGTTAATAACAAGACCATTGTTATCTGTCCAAGTTAATGGCACAGTTAAGCTGTCTTGTCCTGGTTGTAGCGTATAGTTATTTTGTTCGCTGGTGAAAATCGTATGATGATTTGGCGCAGAAGAAGAACCGCTGCCTGCAATCAAACCGCTCTGGGCAACAAACATTTTTTCTTGATTGCTGTTGAATAAACGCACAGGCGCAGTATTTATTTCCGCAACTTGCAAGCCAACCATTTCGCGTAAACTGTTGACGGCCGTATTCGCTTTCTCTACCGGGTAGTTTAACAAATCCAGATTGGTGATTGTGCCGCCTTGCATATCAATTTCCAGCGCAATAACATCCGTTTTAACCGTCACAAGTTTAGCAGTCGAGAGTGCGGCAACCGGAGTAGTAGCGGGATTTTGTTCCGCGGCTTCTGTATGTTCAGCTGCAAGAGTCCCAGCAGTAGGCAAATCTTCTTTAGTACTGCCGGCGTCCGAACTTACAATAGCAGCAACTTCAGGTTTTGGACCATAGTCCAGTTGCCAAGCCTGCCACAACATAAACACAAGCATTGCAAAAGTAACGATCAGTATAAATCTTATATTATCCATTCTTATTACCAAATTTTTCTGGAACGGGATCAATGCCACCTTCATGAAAAGGATGGCATTTCAATAATCTTCTTAGAGTGAGGCAGGAACCGGTAATGAGGCCGTAGCGCTGTAGCGCTTCCAAGGAATAACTTGAACAGCTTGGATAAAAACGACAATGAGAACCCAGCAAAGGGCTAATAAAGTATTTGTAAAACTTTATTATTGCTATGAGCATGAAGCGCATCGGATCACCAACTTTAGCCAATGCTTTTCCAATGACTTTCTTAATAATTCCAGCGAAGCATCTACCGCTTCCCTGCGAGCTAGAACAACAATGTCAATATTCCCCAAACTTTGTTGCTGTATCCTAAAATTTTCCCTGACGGCTCGTTTAATCATGTTCCTATGTACTGCCTTTCTTATATTTTTTTTGGCAATTACCAAGCCCAACCTTGGGTGATCGAAATCATTTTTTATGGCTAACAAAGTAAAATACCGGTCACTTGATTTTACGGGCCTAGCAAAAACTTTTCTATATTCAACCGGTTTTTTTAACCGTAGTTCTGGGGGAAAACCATAATCGTGCCCTATCACCCAACTTCAACTAAACAGTTAATTTGGCACGGCCTTTTGCTCTCCTAGCATTTAAAACTTTACGGCCGCCTACAGTTGCCATTCTTGAACGAAAACCGTGAGTTCTAACACGTTTAATTTTACTGGGTTGGTATGTTCTTTTCATTTTACTAAAGCCTAATAATCGAGTGTTAACAAAAACAGATAAAAAAGACTAAGGATGATAAAATAATCTGCAAGTCCTGTCAATTCTGTAGTGCAATGTTTTATTGCTGTATAGTAATTAAAACAAATTCCTCCTCACCAACACATATCAATACATTACTACTTCAATGAGCTCAATTTGGGATAACTGTCTTACTAAACTTGAAAATGAAATTGCCAGTTCCGATTTCAGTACATGGATACGGCCTCTTCAAGCTATAGAAAGCGATGGGCAATTAAAATTACTGGCGCCAAATCGATTTGTGCTGGATTGGGTTAAACAATATTACTTTGCAAAAATTGAAGAATCCATTCATGAGTTTTCTAACGGCACATTGGATTTGAATCTTGAAATAGGTTCAAAAAAAACGACAGCTCTTGCCACTGTGAGCGCTGTAA
>JBAQEN010000898.1:0-5264 GCA_049286765.1 Methylococcaceae bacterium | reverse complement strand
ATTTAGCATCCAAGTAACTGTTGGCTTTACATCCATGTAACTTAGACCCCGGCAATCCATGCCGAGGTGACGTCCCTTGGGATTTTGTAGGATCGTCGAAGTTTCTATTTTTGCTGAAGCTTATAAGTAATCAGGTAACACTATGTGAAGTTAGGAAAAATTATAAGTAATATTGTGGGGGCGACTTTAGTTGCCTGCTCACCTCACCGGGCGACCAAAGTCGCCCTCACACAGGTGATTGAAACAAGATGCTTCTTTAGAAAAAGTGCTTCTGTTTAGTCCGAAGGAGACAAAACCGCACTTTTAATCAAACCCACTTGAAACACCGATTCCTTTCGTCCTAATACCTCGACTGAACTCAGGACTAAGGCCTTGTCGATGAATTCACTGAAATTATAGTATGCACGTTCCTTATCATTATTGAGCGCCGTGAATACTTGGATTCCCGCTTTCCGCCATTAGACCAAGCGCTCGCCAACGTCATTTGACCGCGATTCGACCACAAGAAATACGGAACCGCACTGCATACATTGTCGAGCCCCCGAACCATAGACAGGCTCTGCCCAACCAAGCTCACCAAAACAGTCCGAACAAAAGGGAAGTTTGCGCATGTCGGTAAGCGACTCTATCGCTACCTGGAAATCGACATCAGCGTCATCTGTCATTTCGCCCATCACGCGATATCGCGTGCTTCCGTCACCGGTGCGAAAAGGTAACCTACACAAGTAGCGTTGCTTATTCATAGTTATGCTCTCCTACTCTTATTATGTTCACGCAGCAGTTGCCGTGCCGCGCCCAACAAAAACAACGTATTCGTCACCAAATAACGTTTCCACAAACGTCTCGGCTCAGAAGCCAAGCGATACAACCACTCCAGGCCGCAATCCTGCATCCACTTTGGCGCGCGCTTAATTGTCCCTGCATGGTAATCAAAAGCCGCCCCCACGCCAATCATCACCGCATGGATACGGCCACAATGCGCGGCCATCCACAACTCCTGTTTCGGGCAACCCAGGCTCACCCACACCACCCCTGCACCTGATGAATTGATTTGCTCGACGATTGCCGCATCTTCATCCTGCGTGAGCGCGCGAAACGGCGGAGAAATCGCCCCCATGATGTTCAAAGAAGGAAAAGCCGCCAGCAGTTTCACTTTCAGTGCGACCAGAGTTTGTTCAGAACTACCATATAGAAATATCGGCTCAGCACGCGATTGCGCCTGCTCGCAATATCGCCACATCAAATCCGGCCCGCTGATACGCTGTTGCCCTGCATGCCCTAAGCGGCGCAGCATCCACGCCAGCGGTGCGCCATCCGGCGTAGCCATATCCGCCTCATTCACCACGCGCCCATATTCAATATCTTGCGTAGCTGTGACCACCGAAGTGTCCCTTCTATTTTAAAAATCAAATTTTCATTGCCATCAAAATCAATATCGCTTCCAAACGGTTTGATTCACATAATCTGTATAGCTATGAATGATCCGTACCACTTTATCCGACACATTAGGTATGCTGTAGTCAGCAACCAGCCTAAGTCCACGCTCATTACCTCGCGGTTGCTTTTCCAGAATAGCTAGTCCCTGTCGCACACGTTCAATCTCAAGTCCCACCATCATCACAGCAGCCTCTTCCATACCCTCAGGTCGTTCGTGTGCCTCTCGCAGATTAAGCGCTGGGAAATTGAGGATCGAGGACTCTTCATTGATCGTCCCGCTATCAGAAAGTACAGCCTTCGCCGATTGCTGCAACTTCACGTAGTCATGAAAGCCAAGAGGCTTCAACAATCGCACCTGCGTATGAAATTTTGAATTCGTCGCATCAATCCGCTTTTGGGTGCGAGGATGCGTCGATACAATCACAGGCATGTTATAATCCCCAGCAATAGCATTTAACAATTCAACCAATTTGACAAATGCATGGGGCGAATCGATATTTTCTTCACGATGTGCGCTGACGACAAAATAGCCGCTTTCTTCAAGCTCCAAGCGAGCCAAGACATCAGACGCATCAATTTTGGAGCGATAGTGCGTCAGCACTTCAAACATCGGACTTCCTGTTTTGATCACCAAGTCTGGCGGCAAGCCTTCCCTTAACAGGTAATCCCGTGCAATGGTGCTATAAGTCAAATTGACATCTGCCGTGTGATCAACAATACGCCGATTTATCTCTTCAGGTACCCGCATATCAAAGCAACGATTTCCCGCTTCCATGTGAAAAATAGGAATTTTTCGACGCTTAGCGGGAATTACTGACAGGCAACTATTTGTATCGCCCAATACCAACATCGCCTCTGGCCGCACCTCAGCCAACACTTGATCTAAAGCAACAATCAGGTTGCCAATCGTATGTGCGGCACTTGTACTATTCGCAGCACTGTTTAAAAAATAATCCGGCTTGCGCACGCCGAGATCATCAAAAAAAACCTGATTCAGTTCGTAATCATAATTTTGCCCAGTATGCACCAATATGTGCTCACAATACTCATCCAAGCGAGCCAGCACACGAGACAGACGAATAATCTCTGGCCGCGTCCCCACAACAGAAGCAACTTTTAATTTCTTCATCATTACACCGTATAGGAAATGGTGTCGGGGTGCTTGCGATCAAAAATCTCATTCGCCCACAGCATCACTATCATTTCATTTTCACCGATATTCGTAATGTCATGCGACCACCCAGGAACTGTTTCAACAATTTTTGGATTCTCACCATCTGTAAATAACTCGTAGGTTTCCCCAGTCTCTACATGGCGAAAGTTAAACCGTGCCTTACCCTGAATGACCATAAATTTTTCATTCTTAGAATGATGGTAATGTCCGCCACGCCTAACACCAGGATACGCGGTAAAAAAAGAAAACTGGCCAGAGTCTTTGGTTTTCAACATCTCTACAAATCGACCACGAGGATCTACATGAACAGGCACGCTGTAAGAAAATTGCTCAGGCCGTAAAAAGCTCAAATAGGTCGAATACAATAGTCTCGTTAATCCTGTGCCAACTGCTTCCGTAACCATCGATTCACGACTGTCCTTAAACAATTTAATTTGATCAACCAACGCACCCACTGTAATGGTGTAGACAGGAAATACCTCAGGCCGCACTACCCCAGCAGGTCGGTTATCTAACAAGCGCAGAAAATCTTTAACAACATCATCGACGTGAACCAACCGAACGAGTGCAGCAGGGTCGTTTATTTGAATGGGTAAATCGTTAGCGATGTTGTAGCAAAAGGTAGCAACTGCCGAGTTGTAGTTCGGACGACTCCACTTGCCGAATACGTTAGGCAAGCGGTACAGATAAACGGGGGAGCCAGTATCCTTTTCCAACGTCACCAGCGCATCTTCTGCCGCGCGCTTGCTCACTCCGTAAGGGTTATTAACCTCTGCCTGGGTAGAAGAAGTATACAACACCGGAATCTGTCGACCACTTACACGAATTAAACCACAAAGTTGTTCGGTCAATCTGGTATTACCTTCAGCAAATTCCGCCGTATCCTTTGGTCTATTGACACCAGCCAAATGATACACAAAATCCACGTCATTCAATACTGTAGCCAAATTACGTTGCGTCATTTCGCGTGTAAACGGCACAGACTCAACGCCTTTTTCGCGCAAATGCACGATCAGGTTCTTTCCAATAAACCCATTCGCACCAGTTATCAACACCCGCATCTAAGCCTCCGCTGAGGCAAATTCACCACGGACAATCGCCTGCATAAACGGTAATTTTAGCAACAAAGTTTTCATCCCTTCCACGTCTAAGCGCGTCGTATTGTGCGAGTTGTAATCCTCAGCTTCTGAAATCGTCAATTCACCTTGCTCAACAAACTTGCCATAATTAAGATCGCGTGAATCAGGGGGAATGAGGTAGTAGCTACCTAAATCATGGGCCATCACTTTCTCCTCACGACTAAGTAAAGCCTCATACAGTTTTTCACCATGCCTTGTACCAATCACACAAACTTTATGGTCTGGTTTATTGATAATTTGCAACAAAGCCCTTACCAACACTTCAATAGTTGCAGCAGGGGCTTTTTGAACAAAAATTTCACCATTTTTCCCGTGCTCGAAAGCGTACAACACCAAATCTACCGCATCGTCTAATGTCATCATGAATCGAGTCATGTTGGGGTCAGTAATAGAAATTGGTTGCCCTGCAAGAACCTGATCAACAAACAAAGGAATCACCGAGCCACGCGAAGCCATCACATTACCGTAACGTGTGCCACATATTACAGTGTCCGTTTCATCAAGATTTCTTGACTCTGCCACCATCACTTTTTCCATCATTGCCTTGGAGATGCCCATCGCATTGATCGGGTAAACCGCTTTGTCCGTACTCAAGCAGACCACACGCCTAACCCCATTAGAGATCGCCGCCTCCAATACATTTTCGGTACCCAACACATTCGTCCGAACCGCTTCCATCGGGTGAAACTCACAAGATGGTACTTGCTTCAGAGCAGCCGCATGAAAACAATAATCCACACCGCGAAACGAACGTTCCAAACTGCGTAAGTCCCTTACATCGCCAATGTAAAACTTAAGCTTAGGGTTATTAAACCGCTTGCGCATGTCGTCCTGCTTCTTCTCATCACGACTGAAAATGCGTATTTCAGAAATATTAGTGTGAAGAAAACGCTTTAACACTGCGTTACCAAATGAGCCGGTACCACCTGTAATTATTAATTTTTTATTTTCGAACATGATGTTCAACCCTTCAAAAAGATAAATTCATAGATTTTTACAAAACTGCACTTAAATCAATGGAGTATGAAACGACTCTTGGCTACAGCTCCGACCGACTGATCAGTTTTTATGCGATTGGCCACCAATTACTTGTACACGGTCGGGTAATTACTTAAATTCTGCAATATGTACTATTTTAAAAATTGTTTATACAAAGCTACAACTTATCGGTCTGTCCGATTTAGCGAGACAAATTACTAAATCGCTCAACTAAAACACAGCACACAAAATACGGATATGCATAAAACACTCGCCTCCACATTCGTTTAGGCTCTAGAGAAAATCGGTATAGCCATTCCAATCGGAATTTTCTTATCAACGCAGGGGCCCTCTGCGTTTTTCCACCCAAAATATCAAATACACCACCCACCCCCATTAAAAATGACGCTTTTAATTGGTTTCGATATTGATGCAGAAACAGTTCTCGAATGGGGGACGAAATACCAACAAATACGATATCGGCACCAGATCTATTGATTTGATCCACGATTGTTTCTGCATCACTCGCATCAAAA
>JBAQEN010000897.1:0-6593 GCA_049286765.1 Methylococcaceae bacterium | reverse complement strand
CTGATCTGCTGCCTGTTCGAAACAGATTTGTAGCGGCGTGATGTCATGTTTTTATGCAATTCATTATATTTATCAATGAAATACATTATACCATGCGGATGATGAAATAATACTTTCACAGTCTCTAACGCTATTGCGTCCTTAGTGACTACCTGCACTGAATTAGGGATACCTTTAAAAATTGAGATTGTAGCGATGCATTTTATCGCGTCTCTACTTGATCAAAAACAAACTTGCTAATCCTAGAAAAATAAAGAAGCCCATTGAATCGGTGATAGCCGTCAGGATGATACTGGTGCCGACCGCAGGGTCTTTACCAAATTTATGCCGGAGCAAGGGTATACCGAGGCCAACCACCACGGCCACTAACAAGTTAATAAACATGGCCATTGTCATAACAACGGAAAGGGCTACGTTTTGATAAAGCAGCATACTTAAAAAGCCCATAATCAGCCCGATAAACAGGCCGTTCAATACGGCTAGAGTCAGTTCTTTTTTTATTAGCCGACGCACGTTCACTGGAGTGACTTGTCCCAGTGCCAGTGACCGGATGATCAGCATGCTGGTCTGATTGCCGGTATTGCCTCCCATTGCTGCAATAATCGGCATTAAGGATGCCAAGGTAACCAGATGCAAAATAATATCTTCAAACAAACCAATAATACGTGTAGAGGCAAAGGCTGTGCCTACATTAATCAATAGCCAGCCCCAGCGGTTTCTTGCGCTTTTCCAGACACTGGAAAACAGATCTTCCTGTTCTCCGACACCAGCCTGACTAAGCAGGTCTTCATCGGTTTTTTCGCGGATAAAATCCAGTATATTATCGACACAAAGCCGGCCTTGAAGTTTACCCTCGCTATCGACAACGGGTGCAGAAATCAGGTCATAACGTTCAAATGCGCGTGCCGCTTCGGCGGCATTTTGATCGACCTGAAACCGGACAAAATCAGTCACCAGTATATCGGCAACATGCCGGGTTAAAGGATGCGTCAACAAACGTTGCAATGGCAAAATACCCTGAACTCTATCATGCTGATCGACGACAAACAATTTGTCAGTATGGCTGGGTAATTTGCCCAGTTTACGGATGTAGGCAATGATAGCTTTTAAATTGAGATCATCCCGGATGGTGATCATGCCAAAATCCATCAGCGCCCCGACCTGATTGTCCTGATAAGCCAGAATAGCGTTTAGATGCTTACGCTCTTTGCTGTTCAGTGATCTGAGAATTTTCAGCATCGCCCTTTTCGGAATATCTGCGGCAAGATCTGCTATTTCATCGGTGTTTAATTTACCGGCGACTGTTGCCAGTTCTTCCGCTTCCATGCCTGAAATCAGCGTTTGCCGGACTGCATCGGATACTTCCAGCAGAACCTGCCCGTCATGTAGGGTTTGTATAGCGTCCCATACCGCTTTACGTTGATCTAAGGGCAGCGATTCAAGGATAGAGGCAATATCTGCCGGGTGCAACAGCGCAAACTTTTCCTGAAGGCGGGTTTGATGTTGTTTGTGCAGCATCGTTTCAACCAGTTCATGGTGGGTTGTGGGGCCTCTTTGAACCAGTGATTTTTCCAGCTGCTGCTTTTCCAGCAATTTAATAACCTCCTGTAACTGATGCTCCAGGAACTGAGCTGAATTAATTTTTTCAGAAGATTGCATAGTACACAGCTCTTTAATGATTTCGTTGATATTTGATCTAGCCCTGGAATAGATCAGACGGATTCATCGGATAAATTTTATCTCAAAGCTTCCTTGCAGGGGTCATTGTTCCAGTGTCTGCAGAGCGGTATTCTTGAATATGCAGGTAGTCATAAGTCTTTTAAAAGCATAAACACCTGTAAGTTTCTGTCGCTTACTGCGAAGGATAGGAAGAAAATTAAGAACTTCATTGCTTTACCATGAATACTGGTGGATACAAAAATGTAACGGCCCCTTTGATTGATTACTTATAACCTCTCAAATAATATACGCTTTAGCCCTAGCTGTGATCTGGCTGTGCGATTAATTTAAGCATTTTTTTTGTTCACTCTGTCAGGAAGAGTCAGATAGTAAGGGCGAATTTGCCGGTTCTACAATAGTTCTTGAAATGAATTATCTTAGCTTAATTACAGTGGCGATCAGACATGGCTGGAGCGATAGCTGAGCCTCAATAATTCAGTTGCTAATGCTGGGATCTAATTCTCAACCTGGTTTACCATCCTTTTCTTGAACCTTGTGCCTTCGCGAAATACTAGATCAACACCATATTATCTCTGTGTATCATTTCCGAATCGTCCGCATAACCCAGAATTTTCTCAAATTCCGAAGTGCTTTTGCCTGCAATCAATTGGGCATCGATCTTGCCGTAATTGATAAGTCCACGTGCAATCTCTAAGCCGCTTTCATCCAGGCAAGAAACCAGCTCGCCGCGCTCAAACTGACCTGAAACGGATTTAACACCGACAGCAAGCAGACTTTTACCGTCACTTTTCAACACTCTAACCGCACCGGCATCCAGAACTAGTCGCCCTTTAACTTGCAACTGCCCGGCAAGCCAGCGTTTTCTTGCTACCAAAGGTTCAATATCCGGCAAAAAAGAGGTTCCCAGATCAATGCCGGAAATTACCGCAGTGATCACATCATCAACTGCCCCCGCCGCAATGACTGTGGCCGCACCTGACCTGGCGGCCAAGCGCGCAGCACGCACTTTAGTGTACATACCGCCCCGGCCCAGGCCGCTGCGACTATCACCGGCCATTCTTTCCAGCCGGTCATCGTTAACACTAATTTCGGAAATTAATTGCGCATCTGGGTACAAGCCGGGATCGCCTGTAAATAAGCCTTGTTGATCGGTCAGAATGATCAACAGCTCAGCTTCAACCAGATTGGCAACCAATGCCGCCAAGGTATCATTATCTCCAAAGCGGATTTCTTCTGTGGCTACGGCATCATTCTCGTTAATAACAGGAACCACGCCAAACTTTAGCAAAGTCAACAGGGTGCTACGCGCATTTAAATAACGTTGTCTGTCAGACAAGTCATCGTGTGTTAGCAATACCTGTGCGGCATGTAAACCATGTTGCTGAAAATTATCATCAAAAACCCGCACCAAGCCCATTTGACCGACTGATGCTGCCGCCTGTAACTCATGCAAGGTCTTTGGCCTTACTTTCAAACCCAAGCGACTCATACCCTCAGCAACTGAACCCGAAGAAACTAACACCACATCAATTGACTGCTGTCTTAAACCAGCCATTTGCTTAACCCAGGCAGTTATGGCGACTTTATCAAGTCCTTGCCCACCTTTGGTTAGTAACGCGCTGCCAATCTTTACAACAACTCGCTTAACTTTTGCAAAATCATTTCTGCTCACTGTCTTTCCGGCGCTGTTCTTCCAAAAAATTCATGATGGCAAACATCAATTCTTTTGTGCCATCACCATTAATTGCGGCAGTTTTAAATACTGGTGCTGTCCAGTCCAGTTCATCGATAATTGCCTGGCAACGCTCATCCACTTCGTCAGCCGGTAATCTGTCTATTTTATTCAATACCAGCCAACGTGGCTTATGAGCCAAGTCATCACTCCATTTTTCAACTTCACGAATAATTTTTTTTGCCGTCTGCACGGGTGTATCCATGCTTTCATAAGGCGCCACGTCAAGCAGATGTAACAATAAGCCCGTCCGCGACAAGTGCTTAAGAAACTGCAAGCCCAGTCCCGCACCATCAGCTGCGCCTTCAATAACGCCGGGTATATCCGCAATAACAAAGCTGCGTAAATCATCGATTCTGACTACACCCAAATTAGGATGTAAGGTGGTAAACGGATAATCGGCGACTTTAGGTGTCGCTGAGGATACAGCTCGTATCAAACTCGATTTGCCCGCATTAGGCATACCCAATAAGCCAACATCTGCAATCAAGGTTAGTTCTAAATTCAGGATGCGATGCTCTCCCTCAGTGCCTTTGCTGGCTTTTTGCGGTGCTCTGTTGGTGCTGCTTTTAAAACGGGTATTGCCCAAACCATGAAAGCCGCCTTTAGCGACCAGCAGCGTTTCGCCAATTTTAGTTAAGTCGCCAATGACTTCGCCTGTTTCTGCATCAGACACTTGTGTTCCTAGCGGTACCGGCACATAGCAATCCTCACCTTTTCTGCCTGTGCAGTTGCGGCTCATGCCATTTTGTCCGCGCTGGGCTCTATGCACAGCATGATAGCGAAAATCCACCAAGGTATTTATATTTTCCACGGCAATCAAGTAGACACTGCCACCATCACCGCCATCACCGCCATCGGGGCCGCCCATGGGGATGTATTTCTCGCGCCGAAAGCCAATAGTGCCATTGCCGCCATCACCTGCTTCTACGCGAACTTCTGCTTCGTCTACAAATTTCATTAATTAAATGCCGCCAAACTCAAATACCAACCGATTAAAACAAAAAAAGCCCCGCCATGAGGGACGGAGCTTTTAAAATTGCCGGGTCTCGCTATGCTAACCCCGTCTACATAATTGCTAAATTAAGCAATGGTCAAGCCTTATGCAGCAACAATACTGATGAATTTACGGCTTTTAGGACCTTTAACCTGAAAAACAACTTTGCCGTCAGCCGTTGCAAACAGTGTATGATCTTTTCCGCAACCTACATTATCACCCGCGTGAAAATGTGTTCCACGTTGACGAACGATTATATTTCCTGCTGTTACGCTTTCCCCGCCGAAACGCTTGACGCCTAATCTTTTGGCATTAGAATCACGTCCATTACGAGTACTGCCACCAGCTTTCTTATGAGCCATCTTTACTCTCCTGAATTAAGCGGAAATGCCAGTAATCTGGATTTCTGTATAATATTGACGATGCCCCATTTGTTTCATATGGTGCTTGCGTCTTCTGAATTTAATGATTTTGATTTTTTTATGTCTACCCTGAGACAAAACAGTCGCGGTAACTTTGCCGCCTTCAATAAAGGGCAGACCAACTTTAACAGCATCATCTGTCTGGATCATCAACACTTTATCAAATTCAATGCTGTCACCCGTGCCCAGCTCCAGTTTTTCTATTTTTAAGGAAGTACCTTCTTCTACGCGGTACTGTTTACCACCGGTTTGAATTACCGCATACATATGCGCAAGCTCCATCAAGCATTAATCTGTTAATAGTAAACAGATAATTATATTTTTAAAACAAAAGCGAGTCAACTATAAAATTTATCGAACAGATAAATCTGTTGCATTAAGATAACACTTTAAAGCTGTTAACACCACCCAGGTTTGATCAATAGCATGAGCGATTAGCCAATTATTGAGTTATAATATCCTACTAATTTTGTATTTTTATAGTTAACACTATGAAACCACCTGCCACCTAAACACTTAGCACTAAATCAATGGTATCGCACTCACAATCATTCTCGAACGCTCAGACAGCTATTGATTTTAATTTGATTAAGGATTTAACCACGGACGAAGCCAAGGCAGTCGATCTACTTATAATCAATGAGTTAAGTTCCGATGTTATTCTTATTAATCAGATGGGCCACTATATTGTCGGCAACGGTGGTAAACGATTACGTCCGATGTTACTGCTACTTGCCGCCAAGGCGCTTGGCGAAGTAACAGACCATCATCTTGTACTTGCTGCCGTCATCGAATTTATTCATACCGCTACATTGCTGCATGATGATGTTGTTGACGAATCTGATCTCAGACGTGGCAAAGAATCGGCCAATGCAGTCTGGGGTAACGCCGCCAGCGTATTGGTTGGCGATTATCTGTATTCCAGTGCGTTTGAAATGATGGTGCGCACAGGAAATATGCGGGTTATGGAAATCCTGTCAAAAACCACAACGGCTATCGCTGAGGGCGAGGTATTGCAACTGTTGAACTGCAATAATCCTGAAACAACAGAAGCGAAATATCTTGAAGTTATTGCCAGGAAAACCGCTATTTTATTCAGTGCCGCCACCCGACTAAGTGCGGTTATCATTGGCGCCTCTGCTGCCATCGAAGAAGGTCTTGCTCAATACGGACAACACTTGGGGATTGCTTTTCAATTAATTGATGATGCGCTTGATTATAAGGCCAATAAAGAGGACCTGGGCAAAAATCTTGGTGATGATCTGGCTGAAGGTAAGCCGACCTTACCGTTGATTTACGCTATCCAAAAGGGTAACAAAAGCGAGGCAGAAATCATTATTGATGCCATTAAAAATAGCAAACGTGATGCCTTTAATGAGGTTTACGCCATAGTGCAGAGCACTCAAGCCATTGCTTATACAGAACAACGAGCTGAGGAAGAAGCCGAAAAAGCAATCAACGCCCTGAATGTTTTGCCTGATTCCAGATACAAAGAAGCTTTGACTTTATTGGCAAAATTTTCTGTTCAACGCAATTACTGAGGAAACAAGATAAATCTCATTTCATCTTGGCATTACTGGAATATTAGCAGGATGCTGAAAAGCGAATAGGGGGCTTATATGCCAGTAGCGGGTATTGGGGTAAGCAGGCAATTGGAAAGAATTGAAGAATCCAGAAAACTCATACAAGATTTTTATTTACACCGCGCTACCGTGTGAGGCGAAGCCGCTGGTCAAACATTTTGACCTGAAAAAAAATGTAA
>JBAQEN010000896.1:0-2200 GCA_049286765.1 Methylococcaceae bacterium | reverse complement strand
GTTTGATGTTTGGACGGTAGATGAATGGGACCGTATGTTTTCGGTTAACGTGAAGGGCGCTTGGCTCTGTGCGAAGGCAGTGGTTCCTCATATGGCCGCACAGGGCAAAGGTAAGATTCTGAATATTTCTTCGGGCACTTTTCAGCTTGGATTTGCATACTTACTTCCTTATGTGGCAGGTAAGGGAGCTATTGTTGCTATAACGAGGTGTTTGGCCAGAGAGTTAGGGGAGAAGGGCATTAACGTCAATTGTATCGCCCCGGGGTTTACGATGAGCGAAGCCAGTAAGAAACTGGCTTCCGAGGCCAAGGGCATGGCTGAGACGGTTGTCGGGATGCAATGTATCAAACGGGGTGAGCAAACAACGGATTTGCTTGGTGCTGCTGTTTTTCTTTCTTCTGAAGATGCGGATTTTATAACCGGCCAGACGCTTTTAGTTGATGGAGGGTTGGTGACGCAGTAGCAATTCTATGCAGATAAATGTGAACGTTCTTTAATTTACAGGGGGTATCGATTATGGCGCAAGCTATAGGTAATGTGTTCCAGGCAGAATATGGTAACTTGATTAATGGAAAGTGGGAACAAGCGAAAAGTGGAAAAACCATAGACATGTATAATCCGGCAACCGGTGAAGTTTTATCACGTATTCAAGCAAGTGGTGAGGAAGACGTATTACATGCCGTTCGTTCCGCTCATGATGCTTTTCCGAAGTGGTCGCAAACCACCCCCGGAGAGCGCCAAAAGATTGTGCTTGAAATGGCAAAGCGCGTGCGTAACCGTATTGATGATTATGCGCTGATGGAAACATTGAATAATGGTAAGCCGATCGTAGAAGCGAAGTTTTTTGATATGCCATTAGTTATAGATTTATTTGAGCTATTCGCAGGCGCTGGCTATATCCTGCATGGAAAGTGCATAGATTATCCTGATGCGGTTAATGTTATCCATCGCGAACCTTATGGGGTCTGTGCGCAAATCATCCCTTGGAATGTACCGATGATTATGATGGCTAACAAAATAGCTCCTGCCATTGTCGCTGGCAATACAGTCGTATTGAAACCTGCCGAAACGGTCTGTTTGAGTATTCTGGAGTTTTTTAAAGAGATGTCCGATATTATTCCTCCGGGGGTCATCAATGTCGTGACTGGATATGGTGCGGATATCGGTCCTCACCTTGTGGGCCATCCCTTGGTCTCAAAGGTTGCCTTTACAGGGTCTACGGGAACTGGCAGAAAGATTATAGAATATACGAGTAAATATATCATTCCTTCGACAATGGAACTTGGAGGTAAGTCGGCAAATATAGTATTTAGCGATGCTGACATCGATTCTGCGGTCGAAGGGGCGGCAATGAGCCTCATTATGAACAAGGGAGAGATATGCTTGGCTGGGTCACGATTATTTTTACAAGAGGGTATTAAAGAGGAATTTCTTCATAAATTAAAGAATGTGATTTCTGGAATTATTATTGGAGATCCAACAAACCCACAAACACAACTTGGCCCGCAGTCGTCTGTTGCCCAGTATGAAAAGGTGAAGTCGTATCTCAATCTTGGCCCACAGGAAGGTGCCGAGGTTTATTGCGGCGGTGCCCCGGCGAAGATAAAAGGATTTGAAAAAGGAAACTTTATCAAGCCAACGATATTCACCAAAGTGGATAATAAAATGCGCATCGCACAGGAAGAAATATTTGGTCCTGTTGTTTGTGTCATGACATTTAAGGAAGTGGATGAAGCAATACGCTTGGCGAACGATACAGGGTATGGTTTGGGAGGTGGTGTATGGACGAGAGATATTTCCAAAGCTCATTCTGTAGCCCGTAAATTGCAAACTGGAACGATATGGATTAATCGTTATTATAATTTCAAACTGAATGCGCCTATCGGTGGTTATAAACAGAGTGGATTTGGCACTGAGTTCTGTCAGGATATGGTGGAACATTATACTCGGATGAAATCTGTCATCATCAATCTGAATGAAGGTCCTTTGGGAGTGTTTGCACGTTAAATTATCTATGAGGAGAAGGTTTAATGAAAGACACATATGATGTAATTGTCGTTGGTGGAGGGATCAACGGTTTGGCGCCAGCGGCTTATATGGCAAAGTGTGGTCTTAAAGTTGCGGTATTCGAGGCACGAAACGAGGTGGGAACGAACTGTGATACTGAAGAGGTAATGAGACCTGGGGTACGGTGTAATCT
>JBAQEN010000895.1:0-4964 GCA_049286765.1 Methylococcaceae bacterium | reverse complement strand
GTCCCAAAAAAAATACCTACTTTGGCCATGCCTTCCTCATTTAATAAAATAGACTCCTGAAATTTTAATTTCAGAAGTTGTTATAAAAATTTGTTTAGCAACCTTAGCTAAAAATCACATTTTTAATCTCACAAAAAGAACCAAAGAGTTTTCTATAAGCAAAAAACTACCACTGCTTTTAAAATACCTTGATTTATAACCGGCATCATAAAGGAAGCGATAGAGTCTTCTTCATATCTCTCGTCGATAGCAGGCATTCCAGTCAGCCATACATGCCCCATTACTCCTTCCCCTTTGGTAATAGTTGTTCCTGTATATAGGTCTGCCAGATTGGTTTTTTTTTCGCTGAAACCATTACTAAAGACCAGGTGTTCCCGTTTTTCATCAGGCAGCCATATTTCGAGCTGTCTGGCTATAGGTGTCGCCTTGGCTGACAAGAAAGTCATTAAATAAACTTGGCTCGAACTATCAACCACAGGAATTCCTAAAGCGGTAGTGATTCCCGCATTTTTTGCATCTCGACCTCTAATAAAGTATTCTGATTCATCAAGATTTGCCATGATAACAGGCAAGCCCTGTTCCCATACCCGTCCAGGTAAGCCAAAACCTTTCATGATTTTTGTTTTTCTTGAAACAAACTCAAAATAGTCCAATGTACCGTAATAGCCGTCTATGACACCCAGTTCATTGCGCCTGTCGGGATCGTTACCCCATACTTCAATAGCGCCTGCGTGTTCTTCATCATCTCCACACAAAAACACAACTACAGCCATTAAAAACTCACCTGCAAATACCGGTATACCTATGGCACAAGTCAAACCTGCTTTTTTAGCGGCTTCTGAGCGTTTAAAACATGAATGAGTAAATTCCTTTATCACCACTGGTTTAGCCATGGCCCAGGCAGTACCCGGCAAGCCTTCATAATAATTAAACCGCGTTTGTTCACTAGCGGCTTTAAAATCATCTAATCCGCCGTAACTACCACAAGCTAGTTCCAACTGACTTCTATCCTTACCAGGAATCCATATTTCGGTAACTTTGATAAATGTTTTCATATAATCCACAGTGGCGAATAGGGCAGTGGCATATATTTCAAAGTGTTAGTATTGTATCTGCAGCAGTCCATAGTCCTTGCTTAACTGGCTGTCCACCCACTCATTCGGGGTATAGGCTTTAACGCTGACAGCGTGAAGTTTTCCGGATGCCAGAGGCTCTTTCAACGTTGCCATAACCAACTGCTGTTTTTTTACCAATGCCAAATCGGAAAATTGTGAGCTTACGACGGTAATCAATAAGTCACAGCCTTCACCTTCGATTTTCACTTTTGCATCGGGAATGCCTTGTTGTACCAGTTGTTCAACATCGAGGGGCGTTAATGACTCTTTTTCGGCTTCTGGTTTTTTGGGCACGGCGGCTGTTAACAAGGGTAACAAACTGCCGTTGTTAGACATTTCTTCAATAATGTCACAACCGCCGACCAGTTCGCCGTTAACAAACAGCTGCGGATAGGTTGGCCAGTGAGAAATACTCGGTAACTTTTCACGAATGAAGGGCGCTTCCAGCACATTCACATAGGCATAAGGAATATTGGTTGCGTTCAGTATCCCTACCGACTTGGCCGAAAATCCGCACTGCGGATTAGTCGGTATACCTTTCATATAAATAATGATAGGGTTGGTTGCTAGTTGAATGCGGATTTTTTCTTCGGTTTTCATAAGTTTCACCTTTATTATTAGGATGATTCACGCAGGGTTGCTTACGAGCACCCTTATCGTTTTGGCATCATATTTGTTAGGGTAGGGCGGAAATAATCCGCTCCTACCCAGCTTGTTGCCGGAGTTTGATTTCATCTTTTTTAATCAATCTGATATCACCTTCACCTCTGACAACGTCGGCGTCGATA
Organism: Methylococcaceae bacterium; assembly: GCA_049286765.1. Classification (GTDB taxonomy): domain Bacteria; phylum Pseudomonadota; class Gammaproteobacteria; order Methylococcales; family Methylomonadaceae; genus JAGXGJ01. The sequence goes on along the minus strand of JBAQEN010000895.1, from coordinate 3,061 downwards.
ATGCATTGCTCAACATCGTCACAGGAAGGAATATCAAACATGGTTCTTCTGAGTATCTGCTCCATTATACTTCGCAGTCCGCGCGCTCCAGTTTCGCGTTCTATGGCTTTTTTGGCGATTTCAACCAGGGCGTCCTGTTCAAATTTAAGTTCCACACCTTCGTAGGCAAACAATTGTTGATACTGACGAACCAGCGCATTTTTTGGCTCCGTTAAAACCTTGATCAATGAATCTATATCCAGAGGTTCCAGCGGTGCCAGCACCGGAAAACGGCCGATAAATTCAGGAATAAGGCCAAACTTGCGCAAATCACTCGGTTGTGTAGCATTGAGCATGTCTTCAAGCGCGGGCTTATCGGCAGGATTATTTACTTCAGCATGGAAACCGATAGCTGAATTGGTAGGCACCAGGCGTTTTTCAACATGTTTTTCCAGGCCGGGAAAAGAACCCCCGGCAATAAACAGAATATTGCGCGTATCAATGGTGGTTTCACCGTCCTTGTTACGCTGACCCTTTCCGGAAACCTTGACATGAGACCCTTCGACCAATCTCAGTAAAGCCTGTTGCACGCCTTCTCCGGAAACATCGCGCGTTCCGGTTTGTTGTTCCGGACTGCGGGCAATTTTGTCAACTTCATCGATATAAACGATGCCCCATTCCGCATTGGCCATATTGCCTTCGGCAACATCCAATAATCTGACCAGAATATTTTCTACATCATCGCCTACATAACCCGCCTGAGTCAGCGTAGTGGCATCTGCGATTACAAAGGGAACGCCTACTATTTTCGCCAGGGTGCTGGCCAATAAGGTCTTGCCCGTACCGGATGGGCCTATCAACAGAATATTGGATTTGCCGATTTCAACATCTTTATCAAACTCACCCAAGCCGGCGTCGCCGCCTTCATGCTTGAGCCGTTTATAATGGTTATAAACAGCAACGGACAATATTTCTTTAGCCAGGTCCTGACCAATAATGTATTGATCTAGATGCTCCTTTATTTTTGCCGGTATAGGCAATGGGCCCTGCATTTCAGAAAGCTCTTTTTTCCGGCTCCAGTTGCTGACAACCTGATTGGCTAATAAAACACAATCACCGCAAATATAACCTTCACTACCTGCAATCAAAGGTACTGTAGCGGATTGAGCTATGCCACAAAAGGAACAATGCTTGACTTCTTTATCACTCATGGATAATTCCTCGGATTACTTGGGTAAACTGGCTAACCATGCACGCTGACAAGTTCGCCGCGAACGTTCATTCATTATTTGTCGTATTTTCGGTGCCGCTTTTTGTAACGATAATGTCTCCGCCTTTTGTATTTGCTTGCATAAAACCAGATGGAAACCTATTTCCGATTCGACAATTCCACTGACTTCACCTGCTTTTAGTCTAAAAAGCACGGCGTCCAATTCCGGGTAAAGCTTGCCTCGCGGCACCATACCCAGCACGCCACCTTGAAGCGCAGTTGGGCATTCAGAATGTTTTAATGCCAATTCAGCAAATTTATAGGGCTTCTTTTGCAGTTTCGTGCTGATTTCCTGCATTCTTGAATAGGCAACTTCGCGGGTGTTTTCAGGATAGTCAGGATTAATACTGATAAAAATATGGCAGGCTTCACGCAGTTCGGGGCGATTAAATTGCTCCGGATGTAAATGGTAATAAATGCCTATCTCCACATCACTGATACCGGGCGATCTTGAAGCTATCAACTCCAGAACGACATTGACCCTGCATTGACGATAAAGTGCTGCACTCAGGCTATCCTTGTTAAGATGGTTTTTTTTCAGGTCACTGAAAAATGATTCATCATCCTCATAACGATTGCGGATTTCCTGGTAAGCTGCCTGTAATTCCTTATCGGAAATAATCACTGCTCCGGATTCAGGCGAATTCAGGATACGGTTTTCAATTTTGAACTCATTGATGGCCTGAATTTCTGCTTGCCTTAGTTCAGCTTCCTGTAATTCATCAGGTGTTTTTTTGAATAATGTCAAAGCCGCTCTTAATAAAGCATAAGGATCAGCCTGAGCAGGTTTTTCACACACGTTCATTTCAAACCTCTGGCTCATTGAATGACTCAGGGTGCGCAGGAGCAAGCGCTGACTCCGGCACTTGCAAGATTCTGCCCTGAAAGGCAACATGGTATTGAATCAGTTCGTTGTCCCTGATCACCTTGAAAACTTCGCCTTCAGTGCCTTTTGCAAACAGAATATTGCCCTGGATTCCCAAGTCAATAGTACAAACAACCCTGTCTCTAAACTCAAAGCGACTGGGATTCCAGGGTTCGTCTCCACCGATCAGCTCTTCCAGTCGACAGCCCACCATTCGGTCAACAGCCAGGAAATGGACGGTATAAATAACCTGGTCTTGTAAAAAAGTGCCCACATTAAGGATATTGCCCACACTGCCCCGGCGAACTAACAACGTACCAACATCCACTCCCGGGTAGGTGCCGTCATTGCGGACGTTTCTAGTCACCCGAACCGATTCACCGAATTCAAACCGGCCTTCGTCGAATCTATCGGGGTTCATGTTTTTATATCGCTTAAGGAAACAAACGCTGATTGCGATGCTTCAGCCATTGAAAATACCTTGAACACTTTTTCGGTCTGGGCGTCGGATTCGACAAAATCCTGATAGGCTCGCATTAGCAATTTACTGTAGACAGCCCGCTTTGCCGGTTCATTTTCCGGCATGCCATCGGCGGCTTTTTGTAAATAATCATGAAAACGCTGCAAAATATGCAAGCGGTTAACGTGCACCACACTTGGCACGTAGTCCAGTTGAAAATATTGCAGGAAGTCTTCTGCTGATTCCATCTCTTCCATTTCTTCTTCAAAGCTCATGGGTTTTCTCCGGTAATTAAATGGGGCCGACTAAAGAAACATCTTGAGTTAAAAGGTAGACTGCCAGAATAATAAATGCCACCAAGGCCATGGTGGTCAGTAATGAATCAGTTATCTCTTTCAACATGATCTTTCTCCGGTAATAAATTGTTGCGTCTTCGCTTTTACGCTTAATACTGTTGACTTACGCCGTTCGTTGAGCAGAATCAAAC
>JBAQEN010000894.1:0-4497 GCA_049286765.1 Methylococcaceae bacterium | reverse complement strand
TAGCTGATGTCACCAGCCGTTGAACAAAAACCTCGAACGCCGATGAAACTTTAGCTTCGAGTTGAAGCACTGTATCGCGTGCCGAGAGTTTCAGTGCTTCCAATGCGGCCGCATGATTTGACTCAATCTCAATACGGGCATTTTCACGCAATTGTTCCACTTCCCGCCTGGCATCTGCCAGCAATTTTGCAGACTTGGCTTCAGCGTCCCTTAAAATCTGGCTGGCTTTCTCGTTTGCGGCTAATACACCCTGATCGCGGATACGGTCAACCAGGTTCTGAACGCCTGCACCGGTTTTACTTTGTTCTTGAGCCGTCATGTTCATAGTCTCGTTGAAGTCATTTCGGAATTCCCGCAGCCAGCACGAGAGCGAAAACGAAAGCGAAGACAGCGAAGCCTTCAATTAACGCAGCCGGCGCCAATGATATACCGAAAATTTCCAGCTTGCTTTTTGATACATTGATCGAAGCCGCGCAGGCACTACCTTGGGCAAAAGCGCTGAGCATCAGAGCCAGTCCAGCCAGGACGCCCAAAACAAAAATCCCAGGCGAATTGTCTAAAGTCACTTCGCGACGCAAGCCCATCGTCACAACGATGCCGTAAATAGTCTGCGAGGACGGCATCGCCGCAACACCGATATAACGCCCGTAGCCGCTTTCGACTTCCAGTAAAGCGCCACACGCGGCGCTGCCGGCATGAACACATCCGACCATACTGCCGATTGCGCCCAGCGCTAAAGGTGCATACAACCCCACCCAACCCAGTACCAAAAGTAACGGTTCCATAGTTTATTCTCCGGTTTTTTTAAATGGTTTGTACAGGGTCCCTTCTTCTTTGAGACCCCAGTTGAAAAACTCGATCACATTTAACCGCAGTCCGTGAATGACGCCGCTGGCAATCCCGAGAAACAGATTAACAGCATGCCCGAACACCAGGATCAGCAGAGCAAAGAACAAGCCTATTCCAGGATACCCTTCATAGACGCCGGCTGCAATGTGATTAAATTCAATGGCCAGCGATCCGGAAGCGAGACCTAGAGCGAACAGACGGAGATAGCTCAAAATATCCCCTAAGGCGCCAGATATCCTGGCCAGTCCCAGCAAGCCCTGAACAAAACGGGCGAACGGCTTCTCTCGGGGCGCGGTAAACAAAATAATTAATATCGCACCAAGTGCCATTAACGCTATGCCCAGCGCTTGCATACCAGCAATCGCTATCGAGCCGGTGATTGCCAGTAAAAATCCGCCGTAAATCACACCGATCCACCCGACCGAGGGTAACCTGTCCAGCCAATGTTCGTAACGGGCGGCATTCATCACATTGGCGAGCACGATATGGAAAACCCCGATGACAACTGAGACCATCATCATCCGGTTGGTATCACTCATCTCTAGAAGATGAAGCTTTCCAAACAAAGACTCATCAGCAGGGCTTACGCCGAAATAACTGCCGGCCAGCATCCCAAAAGCCAGGGAAGCCGTCACCACCGACGCCATTAAAGGTCGAAAACGGCGGCCCGAGGCTGAGCGCCCCAGCTTGTTCCATGTGAATATTAAAGCGAGCGCCATAACAGCGGCATAGCCGGCATCGGACAGAATCATCGCAAAAAAGATCGCAAAGGAAACGAAAGTGATCGCAGAAGGATCCCAGGTTTGATAACCCGGTGTCATGTAAAAAGTAACCAGATCCTCCCCGGCACTAATCCAGGAAGGATTGCGCATCAGGGTTGGCGGGTTATCTTCTTGCCTAGGCGCTTCCGATGCAAAATAAAATCCCTGTTCTTTCGAATAGTCTTCGAGTACCGATAGGTTCTCCGCGGGCGCCCAGCCCTGCAAGGCAAAAGCTGAATCATTACTATAGGCTTGCGCCGCCGCACTCTGACAAACCGCGAGATCTTGAAGACGGTTAAGATCATGACTGAACAAATCAAGCCAGCAAGTTAAATACGCCCGTTCTGCCTGAGCATCTTCAATAGCCAACTCCACGTCATCGAGTCGGGCTTCCAGTTCATGCTGGGGTTTGTAACCAAGATGAACGCGAGGGACCGGCATCGCTGAAGGCTCTTCCTCGTTTATCACAACAACATAACAAAATTGATTATCGCGCTGGATGATTTCCCAAACGTAAGCTGATTCCTGGATTTTTGGCAACTCATTATGCGGAACCACGTAGAACCAAAACCTCTGATTGCCCATCTCCTGCAAAGGCGGCAATACGAAGTCGCCCCAAGGCCGCATGTCCTGGATACGCTTGATCAAAAAGTCACGCTCATCCTCCAAATCAAGCAAGCGGTTTCTTACTTCCAGCGCACGCTGCTCAACTTCTACGGGATCGAACCGCTGCATATCCAGAACTTGCCGTCTTCGATCCGGATACGACTGTAGAAACTTCAACGCTTCTCGCGCTCCGGCGGTGGGTGCAGTCACGGCAAGTGCCGCTCTCCCGGATGCCAGCGGAATAATCTGCACACAGCCCATTTCTTGAAGATCAGTCAATAAGCGATCCCGGTCGTCAGCCATGCCGATGAAGGTAACTTTGTGCATCTTGACAATACTCACAATACCTCCTCTGGCTCTGTTTCCCGTTGTTGTTGCTGTTTCTTCTTTGCCAGCTTGGAAATAATCACACTGGCCCGTTCAGCATCGCCAAGAAAAATGCGTATTTTTTGAATATTCTGTCTAGCAGTGGGGATCAGGATTTTTTCGAACAGATTCACCCGTTGTGTGATCCGGCGAACTGCAATTTGTAGAATATGCTGCCGCTCGCCGGCTATTTCGGCACGCAGCCGCAGCTCCGCGGCATCTTTCAAACGTTGCACCAGGGTATCAACCCAGGGCGGCGTAGCCAATAGTGAATAGTCGGTGACTATACAGTCGATGCTGTCCAGAAAGGGCAATTTAATACCGACGACATGCTGCTCGATGACCTTGTATCCTTTCAATTGTACCAGTCCTCCGAGACGAAATTCCTCATCGGCCAGCATAGGCAGTTCTTCGCCAATTCGGGTTTCCAAAGCGTCTATGGCGGATAGCGCCGCTGCATATTCATGTTGGGCTTTATTATATTCCATCATCAACTGCCGCCGTTTCAGGTCAAGCGAGGGCAATAGCCGCTGGTACAGTTTCAGACGTTCCTGCTGCTCATGTAATGCGTGTTTGCTAAGTTTGAGCTTCGCCATGACAATTTACGCAACCTTATCCACAGATTCACTTTCTCCGGCCACGCTTCGGGCAGGTCCTTCGGCTTGGCTCAGGACAGGTTTGGGGAAATATTTATCGATCAGGTTTTGCTTCATCAGCAGTTCCTTTGGATCGAAACATTCAGACAACGTCGACCAGCAAAGATCCAGAGCCTCGATAACCGGCAGTGAAACGCGTATATCCATAAATCGATTGCGGAACAATTGACCGAACTTGAGCAATTTGTTATCAAAAGGCGAAAGCTCGAAAGCCATCGCCTGCTTTTTTTGCGCATCCACCGCACCTGAGTAAAAACGGATCATGGTGTTCATAATTTGCCCGTGATCCTCGCGCGTGGCTTTACCGACGACATGCTGTTTTAGTCTTGAGAGCGAGCCGAATGGGTCAATAAAACCATTATGCAGATAGAACTGCCCTTCCGTAATGTAACCCGTGTTATCCGGCACCGGATGTGTCACATCATCGCCCGGCATCGTCGTCACGCTCAGGATCGTCACTGAACCCGCTCCTTTGAAATCACAGGCTTTCTCGTAGCGCGAGGCGAGTTGAGTGTAAAGGTCACCCATGTGTCCGCGAACGGCGGGAATGCGTTCCTGCGCGACGCCCAGTTCTTTCATGGCATCGGCATAGGCCGTCATGTCGGTAAGCAGCACTAGTACCCGTTTTTTGCCCTCAACCGCCATTTTTTCCGCAACAGCCAGAGCCATGTCAGGAACCAGCAGGCGTTCAACCAGTGGATCAGAGGCTTGATTGACAAACATCGCAGTACGATGAAATACACCATGTTCCTCGAAGGCGGTGCGAAAGAAATGATAGTCATCGAAAATCAGGCCCATGCCGCCAAATACCAATACATCAGCATTGGCCTGAAAACCGATACGCGCCAGCAGTTCGTTGAAGGGTTCGCCGGCAACGGAAAAGATAGGAATCTTTTGGCTTTCCACCAGACAGTTGAACAGATCGATCATCGGTACTTTGGTTTCGATCATCCGCGACGGCATCACCCGCATGACCGGATTAACCGTGGGACCGTTCACCGGAATGCGCCGATCGGTCGGCAGTTCCGGACCGCCATCAATGGCTTCGCCGGAACCACGGAAGACTCTACCGAGAATGTTATCGGAGTAGATAACATCAAGTGGACGGCCAAGGAAATTTACCTTGGCGTCAGTAGACAGACCTTTGCCACCCGCAAACACTTGTAGACTGACAATATCCCGGTCGAGATCGACGACCTTGGCCAGAGACAACTCGCCATCGATATTTTCAATCATGGCTAAATCGCCAAAGGCCACGC
>JBAQEN010000893.1:0-5385 GCA_049286765.1 Methylococcaceae bacterium | reverse complement strand
AATTCATACGTTACCGGAATATCGTTTTGAAATGGTGGAAAAATCCAATCTTCAATCACTTCGACAGCGCAGTCGACAAATTTATCTTCGCTGATATTTTCCGGTATGTCTGTATCAATTACCACGCCATTGGATTTGATTATCCAGGCAAGCGTTAAAGTCTGATCTGAAGGAAAATTTTTCCGGCATTGATCAATTTTCGGTGTTATATAATTTTTCAATACCGAGTTTACTTTTTCCCGTTCCATTTCCATCGAGACATCATCAGGCTGTGGACTCGGACTGCGCGTTTTGGGACTGCGCATTTTGGCAGAAGCTTTTTTTAAGTTTCTGACTAAGCCAATCACGTTATCCGACTCAGAAATGGCACAAATCAATGTCTTTTTATTGTTCAACGTCGCATTACACTCCAGACGGCTGTTCAGCCAATCGTCACAACGGATATTATCCTGTTCCGGCCGGATCCAGGGCGAAGCGGCACTGCTCACTATGATTTTCAGCGGATAGTGTGACTGATTCTGACAGATTATTTGATCTCTCGCAGCGGATAGCAGCCTAACACTGGCATCACCCTGGAGATATACAATCGATCCCAAAGCCATATCTGGGGCCGTACATTTATTATTTGACACAGCAATACTTGGTTTAGCAGTTTTCTGCAACTGCAAAACACCACATTGGGTAACAGCTTGGGTAACAGCGCATGAATTGACGAGAAATAAACTTGACAGCAATAGTGCATTTGATAATGCAAGTTTACAATGGGTAATCTTTGTATGTAGTAAAGACATATCACTAACTCAACCGATTAAATTCTCAACCAGCCGCATTACCGGCAATCATAAAACAGCCAGCAATACCCCGACTCCGTTTAGTGTTAGTTGGCATTTCTTCTAACGTTTTTATACTGAGTGTTTTATTTGTAACATAAAACGAGCTTGCTGCCTACTTAAGTTATTCTTAATCTTCGACAGAAAAAATTTACAGCCCCATCCATATAGATTGCCAGCAGGATTTGTATTATCTTTATTTAGGGTCAACAAAGTTTAGGACTCTAACGGAATTACTAATGATTAATTTTTCTTGCCAACAGGATTAGTTAAGGTGTAATGTTTTTTATGCTGAATATCAGAAACCTGCCCCATCCTTGAGACAATCTGATCCGGTTTCAGCCATACAAATCAGATTTAAGTTCTTTGTTGAATGCATGGAGAAAGACCTATGTCTAATAATGAGCCTGTTCAGGATGTCTTTATCAGCTACGCACACTCGGACGACGAGATTCAACTCGGTGCAGAAGCCGGCTGGGTTACCACTTTTGTCGATGAACTGAAAAAATTGCTGCGCCGCAAACTGGGCGGAAACGGGGCGTCTGTTTGGATGGATCACCAGTTAGCTGCTAATGAACAAGTGACAGCAACATTGATTGACTCAGTCGTTCGTAGCCGTACTATAGTTCTCTTCATGTCACCGGGTTATACCATGTCTCCCTGGTGTCAAAAGGAGTTAGGCCAGTTTCTGGAAATAAACAGTGCCAGCAAAAACAAGGAAAATGTCTTTATTGTTGAACTCGATTCGACTGAAAGAGCAAGCTGGCATCCCAGGCTTCAGGAACTTACCCCGATACGCTTTTGGCGAGAAGACAGGGATCATGTGCCACAACTGTTGGGGTGCCCGGTACCCAACCGAGATCCGGAGGATCCTTACTGGCTGAATCTGAATAAACTCGCACATTTCATAGCCGATTATTTGAAAACCTATTCGGCCCTGGAAAAATCTCACGAGAAATATACAACAATTAATTATCCGGGTACCGATGCTCAGGTAAATCAATTTATTCAGACGACTACAAGTCACAAAAAAATTATCTGGATTGCTGAGCCTACCGACGATTTGATTGATCAATGGGAGGCATTGGCCGAAGCTCTTCGACAAGCCGGAGCCGATCTTCGTCCGTTAGGATTGGATACTTATCCCCGCTCTACAGAAGCCGAGTTTCTCGCCAGCATTCGCGCAGATCTGAATAGCACCCAGCTTTTCGTTCAATTATTGAGTCAAGTCCCGGGGCGTCATCCAAAAGACAGCCCAATATCTTATACCGCCCTCCAATCCTCGGCAGCCGGTGCCATATCCAGGCAACAGCAATGTACCTTTCTGCAATGGCGAAATCGCGACATCAACCTGGATCAGGTGACTGATGAGGAACACAGACATCTATTGACAGGCGCCATAGCCTGCGGTTTTGAGGAATTTCGCCAACGAGTTTTGGCAGCGGTTCAAAGCCTGAATCAAAACTCCTCACTTAAGTCTTCATCCGATGATGAAGATGATTCATTAGCGATTTGTATCAGCGCTCACAAATCTGATTATGATCTGGGGCAGCAAGTATGCGAAATACTCGTTGAACTCGGTGCCGATGCCTTAACTACGCAGACCGAACCCGCTCAGGATCAATCGCCTACTGAATTCAATACCCAACTGGATGAGGTTATTACTAACAGCGAAGGCATGATTATTGTTTATGGACAAACCCCACCCGTATGGGTTCAGGCACAATATATGCGAGCCCGCAAGGCATTGGCGCAAAAACATAAAGGCTTGTGGAGTGCTCTGCTGGACGGCCCTCCTTTTGATAAACCCAGTGCCGGGGTTATGGGCAAAAATCTGATGACGCTTGAGTGCCGCGATGGACTGTTACACAATAAAATAGAGCGATTTGTCAACACGCTGCGTGGAGTAAACCATGCCTGACGGCCATGAAATAATCAGGCCTTACCCTGGACTGCGGCCATTCGAGTCATGGGAAGGGGAAATATTTTTTGGCCGCGAAGAACATACTAACCGGTTGCTTGATATTCTCAAAGAGCGCCATTTTTTAGCCGTCATCGGGCCCTCCGGATCCGGTAAATCCAGCCTGGTACGAGCCGGATTACTGCCGGCGCTGCCATTAGGTTCTCTCGGGACCGGTTCCGATTGGCGCATCGCGCTGATGCGCCCCGGTAACCGCCCCATGCAAAGTTTGACTCATGCCCTGCTTGCGCGTTCGACACTGGGTATCGAACTGGTCGGGGAAGAACGCATTCCACAAGACGAAAGTGACATGACTCCTGATGTGGCTTTAATCGAAGCCGACTTGCGACGGGGCCCGCTTGGGCTCATCGACATCGTGCAAGACGCCCGTACCCGGCAAACCGGTAAAGAAGCCTTCAATCTACTGGTCCTCGTGGATCAGTTTGAGGAACTTTTTACTTATGCGGACGCCGGAGGACGCAAGGCTGACGAGGCGGAAGCTTTTGTTAATCTGCTGCTGGCGCCACCAACAGTTCCCGATGCAGGGATCTATATTGTACTCACGATGCGTACCGACTTTCTCGGCAATTGCGTGCGCTTTCTGGAGCTGCCGGATGCCATCAACCGTGCTCAATATCTGACTCCTAGACTGACCCGCGAACAGATCGAAAGAGCCATTACCAGTCCAGCCTATCTGTTCGATGGCGACGTCGAGCCCACGCTGGTAACGGAGCTGATAAATTCTGTCAGCAATGATCCGGACCAATTACCTATCCTGCAACATGCTCTGTCGCGTATGTGGGACGAAGCCAGTCAACATCAAAACGAAATACCCTGCATTGCCTGGAACGATTTTAATGCTGTCGGCGGCATTACTAATGCTCTGTCGCGGCACGCAGATGAAATTCTGGCTTCCTTATCTCCCCGGAACCGTATTGAACAACCGCTATGTCCCGGACAACAGGCTGCCGTCGATCTGTTCCGTGCAATTACCGAACAGCGCAGCGCTGAAGCGGGCGGTCAGGCCGTTCGCAGACCCCAATCACTGGTTCGTATTGCCCAGTGGTCTGGAAGGAATTGGCAGGATTTCGAACCAGTTATCGACGCTTATGCCAGGGAGGGCGTCAACTTCCTGCATATCAATTCAACACTGAATAGCGACACAATAGTTGACATCTCGCACGAAGCACTGATTCGTCAATGGCAACGATTACGAAATTGGGTCACCCAGGAAGCTCGTCTAGCTGGCGAATATAAACGCTTTCGAGGCCTGGGCGAAGATTTTAAAAGCGGCTCCGGTGCATTGTTGACAGGTGCGGCTCTTGAGCGAGCCTTGGAATGGCAAAATGGAACTATTTTGAAGGGGCCAAACAATGATGCCTGGCGACCCACAGCAAATTGGGCGGATCGTTACCGTAAAAACGAGGATGTTCCAGCGAATACCGAGTTCAATGAAGTTCTGAAATTTATTGAAGATAGTCATGCAGTGAAGCTCAAGGCAAAGAGGCGGGCGCGTATTATCAATTGGGCTTTAATAACGCTAACAGGACTTAGCTTAATTGGCATGTTCAGCGCCGTTGGTTTTGCCTATCAATCCCGTAAGAACCAAATTGCAACGGAGGCTGCTCTTCTTTGGACACCTCTGGATTTCAGTTTACCGATCATTAATGTCTCGGAAAAACAATCGAGCGGATTGCTTAAATTAGAAGCGGCCGATGATGACCGAAAAGGAGTATTCCTTGATCAACTTTTGAGGGATCAGGCGCTCGCTGAACACTTTATCAATAATCCTGAAGTTATTATGACTGCCTTGGCGGGTATAAGCCCTACCCGAAGAGATAATATTCTTCATCGCCTGGATGAAGAACCACGTCAGGATTCCGATATATTTCGTCTGGCCCGATTTCTTATTCTGTCGGAATTAGACGCGCAAATCTCAAGTGATGACATCATGTCTGCAATCACCATTAAGGATAATAAAGACATAGTTTCCCGAAAAAAACTTGGCCAACGAATAAAAACACTGATTGGCAAAATGGCTGAAGCGGATTTGGAAGCGCTATTCAAACGGATTCTGGCTACTTTCAATGACTCAAAAACGGTCTACGAATTCGAACCACGCGCCGAAGCGCTAACGGCGATAATCGATCGGATATCGCAGGAAAAGCTCGATAAATTTGCCGAATACCTCATTGCTGACATCAAGACAGTCAATAATCCTCTTCAGCTTGATATACTCAAGCAAAGTCTGGCTCATGTTGCGGCAAAGATGCAGGATGAACAGCTGGCTGGAGTGCTGGCCAATCAGTTGTTCGTCGCAATAAAGGCATCTCTGGATACAGGACTAATCAACGCTAAAAGGACGTCTTTGGTTGCGGGACAAATTGAGGCTTTTGGGAAAGGAGTGGAAATTCTGGCGCCAAAGATATCGGCAACCGTTGTCGAAGAGCTGGTCGAACAACTCGTCATCCTGGTTGTAGATTCCAAGAATTCTTATGCATTCAAGACGCTTGGACAAAATCTGGTGACCGTAGCCGCAAAAATGCCGGAAAACCAGCCACAGACAGCAATATTGGCAGACCATCTGTTTACCGC
>JBAQEN010000892.1:0-2340 GCA_049286765.1 Methylococcaceae bacterium | reverse complement strand
AACCGATTCAATACGATAAGCATCAATAACAACATCCTGTGTAGCCGAACAAAATGCCACCCAGACAGCAAACAGGGCAATCTGCTGTAATTGGGTGTGCGAGTCCGAACTTCCCATGCCAATCAGTCCAGCCACAATTCCTAGTTGCGCAAGCAACATCCAACTGCGTCTTTTGCCCAATAATCCAGTCAAGAAAGGCAAAGGCAACCTGTCGATGACGGGAGCCCAAAATACCTTTATTGAATAGGTCACACCAACCCAGCTGAAGAAACCGATGACAGATCTTTCTACACCCTCATCCCGTAACCAGGCTGATAATGTTGAAAAAACCAACAAGAAAGGGAGTCCCGCGGAAAAACCAAGAAATATCATGCTCCGCACACGCGGCTGGGCATAAACTGAGAGGGCCGACCGCCAACTTTTTTTAGTAGCCATCGGCCTTACCCTACGAACAGCGGTGCATAAAATTCATGGTAAGTATTAGCAACATCAACCATTAATCACATAATGAGCAAGAATACTTGCTACATAACCGCCGGCTATTGCAGGGGTCCATTTTAAATGACTAAAAAAAGTGTATTTATGGTCAGATTGCCCCATCAAAGCGACACCCGCAGCCGAGCCGACAGATAACAGCGAGCCACCGACGCCCGCAGTTAAAGTCACCAATAACCATTGATACAAATCCATGTCCAGATTCATATTCAGTACTGCAAACATGACTGGAATATTATCAACAATCGCTGAAATTACACCCACTAAAATGTTGGCCGTGGTCGCGCCTAAACCGTCATACATAGCGCTTGACAGCAGTTCAAGATAGCCGATATAACCTAAACCGCCAACCGCAAATACCACACCGAAGAAGAACAATAAGGTATCCCATTCGGCATGACGCACTTTATTCAAAATATCAAATCCTTCTTCGCCTTCAACGGTATAGTGTTTTTTCAAATAGAAACCGTAAATCATCAATACGGAAAGACCAGACATCATGCCCATAAAAGGCGGTAAATGCAGACCCTGTTTAAAACTGACCGCAGTCACGATGGTCAGTAAAAATAATCCACAAATTTGAATTGCACCTGGTTTTAACTGGACTGCTGCTTCGGAAGTAGCTAGAGGCTGCTCATCCGGTACTGCAAAATACATGACTGCCGCAGGCACGCCGTAATTTATTGCTGAAGGAATGAACAGCTTGAAGAAATCAAAGAACTCGGCATACTCTGCCTGCCATACCATTAACGTGGTAATGTCGCCAAAAGGACAGAACGCACCGCCCGCATTAGCTGCAACGACTAAATTCACAAAACCGATACTGACAAATTTCGCATTATCCGCACCTACTGCCATAACAACAGCGCCGACCAATAAAGCCGCCGTCAGGTTATCCGCCACTGCGGATAAAAAGAAGGTAATGATGCCGGTAATCAAAAACAATTTACGATAGCCAAACTGCCTTCTTACCAGCCACGATCTCAACGCTTCAAACACATTGCGTTCCGCCATTGCGTTGATATAAGTCATGGCGACCAATAAGAACAACATCAACTCGGCATATTCTTTCAAATTGTATTCGAAAGCCTCATGCATCGCTTCAACTGAAATACCCTTTTGAGACGCCAAAATAGCTGCGTGCGCCCAGATAATACCCGCTGCAAGAATTACCGGCTTGGATTTACGCAAATGCGTAAATTCTTCGGCCATCACAAAACCGTAAGCGATGATAAAAATCAGAACAGTATAAATACCCCGCTCGGTACCCGTTAGCCCAAGGCTTTCAAAGCCGCCCGCCATTGCCATTTGCGGCACCAGTAATATTGATAACAAACCTAATAATGAACGCACTAAAATATCCCCTTAAATCATTTATTGTTATTAAACACAGCAAATTTTAACCGTTAATGGTATCACCAACTAATAAATTTTGTCATTTTATGGCGCACAGTATATGATTGTCTGCCATGATTATTTGCCTGACGGCACTTGAAACACGCATTTATGTACCAGTATAACGAAGCCGACCAAACACTTGTTAATGAACGGGTGGCCCAATTCAGAAGACAAACCGAGCAGTTTTTAAAAGGCGAAATGTCAGAAGATCAATTTCGCGCCTTGCGCTTAAGAAATGGTCTTTATATTCAAACTCACGCTCCTATGTTGCGGATAGCAGGCCCCTATGGTTTGCTGAACTCCAAACAATTCCGGAAACTGGCGCATATTGCCCGTAAATATGACAAAAACTATTGCCATTTTACGACACGGCAAAACATCCAGTTTAACTGGCCCAAACTCGAAGAAGTGCCTGATATTCTTGCAGAGCTGGCCAGTGTTCAAATG
>JBAQEN010000891.1:0-4921 GCA_049286765.1 Methylococcaceae bacterium | reverse complement strand
ACGATCATCAACGCCTCCAAATCGTAGGCACGCAAAAAGCCGAACAGGCGCCGATTCGCTATGAAGAAGCCATGGCCAAAATCCACCTGTGGCGGGAACGGGAAAAATTAAGCGGCTTGTTCGGCAATGAAAAAGACGATTCGTTTAAAGGCTCGTTGGCGACCATTTACCAAACTTTCGGTGGTGAATCCTTGTACCCCAGCATCGAAGAAAAAGCCGCCAATCTGTTGTATTTCATCGTTAAAAACCATTCCTTCAGCGACGGCAATAAACGCATCGCGGCGGCGATTTTTGCCTGGTTTTTAGAGCGTCACAATTATTTGTACAACGCGGAAGACGAAAAACGCATTGCCGATAATGCCCTGGTTGCTTTTACCTTACTGATCGCTGAAAGCAAACCCGAAGAAAAAGACACGATCGTCAAAGTCATTATCAATTTAATCAATGGTGAAAATGGATGACGAAACTCGATAAATCAGCTAATAGCTGGCTGCCCTGTCCCGGCTTGGGAGCCCACTAAAAGTTATCCTCTTAGCCGAAGCCTCTTGCTCATCAAGAAACCGATTGATTGAAGGCATAAAAAGGCGCATCATTTGATGACAAAATAGGAGAAAGCCATGCGGACCACGATTGTATTGGATGATGAGTTACTGGAAAAAGCCCAGGCCTTGACCAACGTAAAAGAAAAATCCAGCCTGATCAAAGAAGCTCTGAAAGCGCTGATAGAACGCGAAAGCGCCAGGCGTTTAGCCAATTTGGGCGGCAGTGAACCGCAACTGGAAGACATTCCACGCCGGCAATCCAACACCTAAATGATGGTACTGGTTGATACCTCGGTGTGGGTCGATCACCTGCGGAGAAACGAGCCGCGTTTGGCCGATTTACTTATGCATAATCAGGTGTTAAGCCATCCTTTCTTACGCGGCGAGTTGGCGTTGGGTAACTTGCGCCAACGGGATCTGATTTTATCCGCCCTGGATAATCTACCCCAAGCTCCCGTTGCCTTTGCCGATGAGGTTAATTTCTTCATTGAATCACACTCGTTATTTGGTTCAGGTATTGGGCTGATCGACGTGCATTTGTTAGCGGCTACGCAACTCATGGGCAATGCCAAACTTTGGACGCGCGATAAACGCTTGTTAGCTGCTGCCTCGCGGTTCAATTTGGCAATGGTTGAATAATCATGTCTCACCTCAGTAAATTTAGCAATATTTTTGATTCGGGCGAATTGAATAAAGAAAATAGCAGGAAAAACTGGCGGATTTACGGCAGGCCATCGCTTTATCGTCAAGGTTGGGTCACCATAAAGACCTATCAGTCAGTGTATCGCAGGGTATTTTGGCGATACTGGAAATGTTGTATTTCATTGTTATCAATTTGTTTGAACAGCTTGGCTATAGCTGCGTTTACGCACCCGGCATTGCCTCCGGAAAACCCGGAGAGTAGACATTATGTATTTACAAAGGCGAATTGGAGGAAAAAGCAATGTGCAGAATTTGCACATTATCGGTTCCTATGTAGGGGCAAAAAATTTTTTGCCCCTACCGATAACCCCCATTTTGCCCCAAACGGTGATCTCCCCAAAAAATATGAAATTTAATCCGGGAATTCATCGTCGAAAATCGATCCGTCTGAAAAATTATGACTATTCTCAGGCGGGACTATATTTCATCACCATTTGCACTCATGAACGCTTGCCGCTGTTCGGCGAAATTGTGAATGGAGAAATGATATTAAATGAGGCGGGCAGAACGGCAGAAAACTGTTGGCGCGCTATCCCCGATCATTTTCCTGATGTCACCGCCGATGAATTTATAGTGATGCCCAATCACGTACATGGAATTATCACTATTACCGTAGGGGCAAATAATATGGTCCGGGCAAATAATTATTTGCCCCAACATGGCACATCTAAAACCATAGGATCGATTGTCAGAGGGTTTAAGATTGGTGTTACCCAATGGTTTCGTTCAAATACGGATATTGATGTGGTTTGGCAGCATAATTATTATGAACATATCATTCGCAATGAGACGGCTTACATGAAAATTGTGGAATACATTCAAACCAATCCCCAGCGATGGCTGGACGATACCTATTATGTCTAAACTCACTGAATCCGCCGTCGAAGATTTCGCCATCAAGCTGTTTGAACAGCTTGGCTATAGCTACGTCTACGCACCTGACATTGCTCCTGATGGAGAAAATCTGGAACGCAGCCGTTATGATGAAGTGATCCTGAAAGACCGCCTCTGGTCAGCCGTGCAGCGCATCAATCCGTCTGTGCCACGCCATGCCTTGCAAGAAGCGGTGAAAGAAGCTGAACGCATTCATTCGCCGGAATTGCTCGCCAATAATGAAACCTTTCATCGATTGCTCACCGAAGGCGTGAAGGTCAACTATCAAAAAGAGGGTCAAGATCGCGGTGATCTGGTTTGGCTGATTGATTTTGCCAAGCCGGACAACAACGAATTTGTCGTGGCTAACCAATTCACGGTGATTGACTCGTCCCCGCATGGGGGAAACAACCAGAACAAGCGCCCCGATCTTGTCCTGTTCGTCAACGGCTTGCCGTTGGTGGTCATCGAGCTTAAAAATTCCGCCGACGAAAACGCCACGACCAAATCCGCCTACAATCAGATAGACACCTACAAACAGTCGATTCCAAACCTGTTCACCACTAACGCCATTTTGGTTGTTTCCGATGGACTGGAGGCCAAGGCGGGGTCGTTGTCGGCGGGTTTTAGCCGCTTCATGACGTGGAAATCGGTTGATGGCAAATCCGAAGCCTCGCATCTGGTCAGCCAGCTTGAAATCCTGATTAACGGCATGTTGAACAAAGCCACGTTGCTCGATTTGATCCGGCATTTTGTGGTGTTTGAAAAATCCAAGAAAGAAGACCCCAAGACCGGCGTCATCAGCATCAGCACGGTTAAAAAGCTGGCTGCTTATCATTAGTACTACGCCGTGAACGCGGCCGTCGCTTCAACAATACGAGCAGCGGATATGGGTAAGCACCCAAAAATTGCGGAAAATCCGGAAAGTTACGGCTTGCCGGGAGTGGCGAAACAGGCGAGAGGCGATAAAAAAGCCGGCGTGGTCTGGCATACCCAAGGCAGCGGCAAATCCTTGTCGATGGTATTTTATGCCGGCAAGATCGTGCTGGCATTGGATAATCCGACGGTGTTGGTGATTACCGACCGCAATGATCTCGACGATCAATTGTTTGATACCTTTGCCGCGACTTCGCAACTGCTCCGGCAAGAACCCGAACAGGCGGATGACCGGCAACAACTCAAGGAACTGTTGAAAGTCGGCTCCGGCGGCGTGGTGTTTTCCACGATCCAGAAGTTTCAGCCGGATGAAGGCAATGTCTATGAGGAGTTATCAAACCGCCGGAATATCATCGTCGTTGTTGACGAAGCGCACCGCACCCAATACGGCTTTCAGGCAAAGACTGTTGATGAAAAAGACGATCAGGGCGAAGTCATCGGCAAAAAGGTGGTCTATGGCTTTGCCAAATATCTGCGCGATGCCTTGCCCAATGCCACGTATTTAGGTTTTACCGGCACGCCGATTGAAAAAACGGATGTGAATACACCGGCGGTCTTTGGGAACTATGTCGATATTTACGACATTGCCCAAGCGGTCGAAGATGGTGCCACGGTGCGGATTTTCTATGAAAGCCGCTTGGCTAAAGTCGGGTTAAGTGATGAAGGCAAAAAACTTATTGCCGAACTCGATCAAGAGCTGGATCAAGAAGAGCTCACCGAAACCCAAAAAGCAAAAGCCAAATGGACGCAAGTCGAAGCCTTGGTCGGCAGTGAAAAACGCATCCGGAATATCGCCAAGGATATTGTTGCCCACTTCGAAGCGCGGCAAGAAGTCTTTTCCGGCAAAGGCATGATCGTGGCGATGTCCCGCCGCATTGCCGCCAATCTGTATGCGGAAATCATCAAACTCAAGCCGGAATGGCATTCAGATGATCTGAATAAAGGCGTGATTAAAGTCGTCATGACGGCGGCATCGTCAGACGGTGCAAAACTGGCTAAACACCACACCACCAAGCAGCAACGCAAAGCCTTGGCCGAGCGCATGAAAGATAACGATGACGAATTAAAACTCGTGATCGTGCGCGATATGTGGCTGACCGGCTTTGATGCACCGAGCATGCACACGCTCTATATCGACAAGCCCATGAAAGGACATAATCTGATGCAAGCGATTGCACGGGTGAACCGGGTTTATTTGGACAAGCCGGGCGGTTTGGTCGTCGATTATCTCGGCATTGCCGCCGATCTTAAAGAAGCGCTGTCTTTCTATTCGGATGCGGGGGGCAGGGGTGATCCGACGCTGGCTCAAGAACAAGCGGTCAATTTGATGCTGGAGAAAATCGAAGTCATCTCCGCGATGTATTACGGCTTTCCTTACGAGAATTATTTTGAAGCCGAAACCGCGCAAAAATTATCGCTGATACTCGCCGCTGAAGATCATATTTTAGGTCTGGAGCATGGCAAAAAACGCTATATCAATGAAGTTACGGCTTTATCCCAAGCTTTTGCGATTGCGATTCCCCATGAACAAGCCATGGATGCCAAGGATGAAGTCGCCTTTTTTCAGGCGGTCAAGGCACGATTAGCGAAGTTTGATGGCACCTCATCCTTCAAAACCAATGAAGAAATCGAAACCACGATCCGGCAGGTGATTGATAAAGCGCTGGTGTCCGAAAAAGTGATCGACGTTTTCGATGCGGCGGGCATTAAAAAACCGGATATTTCCATTCTCTCGGAAGAATTTTTGCTCGAATTGAAAGGGATGGAGCACAAGAATGTCGCTCTCGAAGTGCTGAAAAAATTGCTCAATGATGAGCTGAAAGTCCGCGCGAAAAAGAATCTGGTGCAAAGCAAATCCTTGATGGCTT
>JBAQEN010000890.1:0-3634 GCA_049286765.1 Methylococcaceae bacterium | reverse complement strand
TGGGTATGCAACGAGTGAAGCAGGACGGCTGGGGCCGCCGAAGGCATTAGCGGTCGCGTAATTTTTGCCGCTTGTTGGGCAGGGATGCTCATAAAAGCTTTCGCAAAAATAGCGACTCACCGCCTTGAAAGCCATTGCAGAAAAATGAAATACGGGGTGCTAATACCGTAATGAGCAATATGGATGTTGACTTTAATCATTATGAGACTTTTTTCGCCAACATGCCAGCTTCGCGCGTTTCAGACTTAGGGCCCTGAAGTAGATCCTATAACTGGCACCTGGCCGGAAGGGACCGGGGCACAAGCTAAGGTGTATGCGGTGGCTATTGACGACACAGCGTTGAGGCAACTCATGGATTTTTCTCCGGTTTGCTTGCTCTGTGACAGTGAAAGTGGTGCTACGGGTTTATGAAAAAGCGATTGGTATAAATACGCATGTCTTGGATCAATGCTCAGTCCTCTACGCTGAAGCGATTTCCTGCAATCCCAGGGAAGCATTATAATTAATCATCATCATCGATCAGCTTGCCCAACTCTTTTGTTAGGACAATATAGGGCAATAAATTTACCGGCAATACATTAGTAATTTCCTGATAAATACGCCGGTATCGATTGATATTCTGCTTTTCAGATTGTAAATCAAAATAGCCGGAGCAGGTTGAAGACTTCCTTAACATATTTCTAATCAATAGGCCTGTTATGCGTTTCATATCCACTTGTAAATCTGTCGATACTTTTCGCTCCCAATAATCATGATGGGGCATTTTCGCCAACTGTTCATAGATTTCATATAAACCCAGAAAATGGGTGATTTCATTGAACAGTTTCAGAACAGTGATAAAGTCTCCGGTAGTTTCACTTGACAATGAAACGATAAATGGAAAATCTTCTAGGCCGGAAATGAATGCCACTTGTTGTGCAATCTCAACAGGAATACCGATCTGCTGGTATGTCTCCAATTGTTTTTGATAATGAATGTTATCTTGCTGTTTAAACCAAGTTTCGTAATCTTTTAAATAACGGCTATAGCAGTTAATGGTCTGAACGTTTGGCCGTATTTCTTTACCATGTAATAAAGCCCAGCGACAAAAACTGGTCAGCATATTCTCCAGTTGCATCAATAAATGATATTGCTTATCTGCCGCTATTTTATTGTCCAGCGAGTAAATCGATTGCCGGAGTGCATCGCCGTCCAAAACGCGGTCGAAAGTCAGATAACACCCAATATGATCCAGTATATTGTTGTTCTCGTTGTCGCTATTCAGACTTAAAAAACTGCTGCCGGCCTGGTTGATTATTTTATTACTGACGATTGTGGCTTTAATTTCATTGGCCAAGGGATGAGCGGAAAGATAATCTTCATAATGCTCAACGATCTGAATTGGAAAATATGCCCGCAAATAACAATCACAACATTCATCATGCAACAAAGCAGTCTGGTCCTGTATCTGCTGAGTCAAGTACATTTTGGTGGCGGCCATTAATACCGCCAGCTCAGGACGGGTTATTGTTTGCCTGGGGCGTGATAAAATTACCTTGGCTAGCGGAAACGATTCAAGCACTCGATCAAAAAAGCCAACGGTTTCTAGATGTTCAGCCAGTTGTAAAAAAACCGCCGAATTTTCCGAACTTCGCAGTTGTTCCAGTGATAAACACAGGCTCTGTGCATAATTATTGGCCAATACCTGCCGGCAAACCTCATCGGTCATGCTGATGAACAACGGTTGATAGTCAGCAATAATTTTTTTCTTTTGCAAACTCGTCAGCAAGATTTTTAAATTAACTTCATGGTCAGAGGTATCAACGCCAGCTGAATTATCGACTGCATCAGTATTGATACGGCCTCCGCGCAAGCTGTATTCGATGCGCGCTTTTTGGGTAAAGCCAAGGTTTGCGCCTTCGCCAACAATGCTAGCGCCTATACTTGCAGCATCCACCCGCACGTTATCATTATTTCTGTCGCCGACCTCTTCATTTTTTTCTGTGCTGGCTTTTATGTAGGTGCCGATACCGCCCAGCCATAATAATTCTACTGGCGCGGTCAACAGGTAATGAATCAGGGATTCTCCATCCAGTGATTTGTAGCGTAAACCCAACCATTTTTTCAACTCGGGAGATACCGGGATATCCTTGTCTGAACGAAGATAAACGCCGCCGCCTTTAGAAATAA
The DNA here is from genome assembly GCA_049286765.1 of Methylococcaceae bacterium. Classification (GTDB taxonomy): domain Bacteria; phylum Pseudomonadota; class Gammaproteobacteria; order Methylococcales; family Methylomonadaceae; genus JAGXGJ01. Next base: position 1,465 of record JBAQEN010000890.1, on the reverse strand, counting down.
GTGTCCGGTCATAATCATCCCAGCTAGACCCAGGCAGTTCAAACAAACGTTTTCGTTCGTTAAACGGCGCGTCACTATTAGACGGATTCGGATCAATAAAAATATGCTGGCCACTGAAAGCGGCCAATAAACGGATACACGGTGACAGTAGCATGCCATTGCCAAATACATCGCCATCCATGCTGCCAATGCCGACTACAGTGAAGGACTCATTTTGTATATCTTTGCCTGATTCACGAAAATGCCGTTGCACACACTTCCAGGCGCCGCGAGCTGTAATGCCCAATGCCTTGTGATCATAGCCATGGGAGCCGCCGCTGGCAAATGCATCGCCCAGCCAGTACTGATAGTCAGCCGACGCGGCATTGGCAATGTCTGAAAATTGTGCTGTCCCCTTATCAGCGGCCACCACTAAATACGGATCGGGATCATCATAGCTGACGATATTGCCAGGCCGAACGACGCTGTCGCCGCTGTAATTATCAGTTAAATCCAGCAATCCGCGTATCAGCGTGATGTAGGCCTTTTTTCCGGACTTTTTGAAATCAGCGCTTGAGCTGTTCTTTTTTACTACAAATCCACCTTTAGCACCGGTTGGGATAATCAGGGCGTTTTTACTGATCTGGGTTTGCATGAGTCCCAGTATTTCGGTCCTGAAATCATCAGGCCGGTCAGACCAGCGTATTCCGCCCCGCGAAATTTTGCCGCCGCGCAAATGAATTCCTTCCATATCTACGGCATGGACATAAATTTCGTTTTGCGGTTTAGGTGCGGGCATTTCAATAACACCCAGGCTATTGATTTTGAAAGCAACAAAAAAATCTTCCAAATCCCTGCGTAAATAAAAATTACAGCGCATTGTGGCATCAATCAGGTTAAACAGGGTGCGTAAAATTTTGTCGTCATTGATATTGGCAACTGAGGTCATACTTTCCAGTAATTGCTGACGCAATGGAAACAATGACTGTTCTTCCCTGAGCATCGGATCATCCCAGACGGGATCTGGCTTGAAGCGGGCTTCAAAGTAATTAAACAAGTTAAGCACAACCTGCGGATTATTAATTAAGGCATGATTGACACTGCCTCGGGTCGTTTGATGGCCCAGTTGTAAATAATAATTCCGGTAAGCCCTGATTACATCAATTTCCTGCCACGCCATTCCGGCTAAAACCAACAGTTTATTGAGGGCATCATTTTCAATTTTTCCATTCAGTATTGCCTGAATGGTTTCCAGTAGTGAACTGCTTATACTATCCAAAGACGCACAATGGCTGGTTGAAGAGTCACAAAGGCTGGATGCTGTTTTTATCGTGAAACTTCGAATAAATTGCGTGGCGCCATTAACAGTAAAAGAGAACTGTACCTGATCGATCACTCTTAAATGCATATTTTCCAGAACCGGAATATAGTCATCCAGAAAGCGTTCGTGTTGACTGTAAAAATGCAGCCGGTAATGATCTATTTT
>JBAQEN010000889.1:0-4138 GCA_049286765.1 Methylococcaceae bacterium | reverse complement strand
ATATGATGACCGGGCTTATCGAACAGTTTGACCATCGCATACATGCCGGTATCACCGATCCCGCCTGTGGTGTGAGGATGTAAAGTATGGTGATCAATAATCGCTTGCTGATCAAAAGTTGCCGCAGGCGCCCCATCTAACACCCTTGTGGACATGTTCATGTCTACAAACTGGGGCATCAGCATCAGGGTTAGCCAGTCGGTCGGCGCATACATAAGGTCGAGCATGATCATATTCATGTTCATCTCGCTTGGCGTAGTAAAGCATGGATTGCCCTCACAGCCATTTGTTACGATGGCCTGATCGCTGACATTATTCAAACCATGTTGCATATTACCACCCTGAGTTACGCGCATGTAACGAGCGCCTACCATCAAATCGCCGGACTTGTTCAACATGTGATCGAACATAACCCCAGCCGGGGCATGGCTGCCATGGTGGCCATGACCAGCATGTCCGGCGTGTTCGCCGCCAGCCATCGAAAGGGCCGATAAATCAACTTTCAAAACCCCATTAACGGTGTAATAGTTGTAATCCGCATAAGAGCCCTCGCCACCTCCACCGAGCTTCAGCGAGCCTTCGTGGGTATAATACTCAGCGCTGGCTTCAAAACTGATACCTTTAGCGAATTGCTTGCTTAGGGTAATGCTCCCGCTTAAAGCGCCGAATCCTGAAAGCCGGTGATCGCTGGAGTAATTGGCAGGAAGTTGACTGCTATCAAACGGGATCGTTTTATTAACCGGATTAACTACAGTTTCATCGACAAGCTTCCCGTTGGCATCAATGAGATTAAAGAACTCATCACGAAAATAAACTTGTCCATTATTCGGATTATCGGCCGAAACATAAATTGGCCTCCCGTTTGCATCAACCGCTTTTTTGCTAAAGGCTTGATCGGATACGATATAGGGCGTATAGAAGTCGGCGGCATCCTGGGAGTAATAGCGAACCTTGGGTGTGATCGTCCAACCATAACCCAGCGGTTGAACCCAATCGGCTTCGAAAGTATGGGCATTGATTCCCCAGTCATCGTGGAAAAAACGGTAATCAAAATGTAAAGCCGCATCCAGACCATCAATATGTTGAACGTAACGTAAATTTTCAGTCCATTGATTACGCTCGTCGGGCCGCTTTTCAAGTAAGCCAATAGCCACACCGCTCAACACGTCACCCGTTTGTAAAGGATCAATAAATGCAGCCTCCACCGTCTTATAGGGGTTTGCCATATACCCGGTACTACGGGTATAACCCACGCCAGCATTAAGAAGCGCATTTTCGTTTACTACCTGGGTCAGCCCAAGAACCGTCCCCCAATCCTGCCGATTACCCTCCAGGATCGTGTTTCCCCCCTGTTTTATGATCTGGCTGCTGTCATAAGTGATATTGCGGGCTTCAAACCCGCCGCTTGTATCCCAGATGTAGGGAGTGGCATCGTGATCAAGTATGGCGTGGGTATCGCTGTTGGTGTAACTCAAGCCCAGATTCAAAGTGGTAAGTTTCTGGTTAAAATCCCAGCGTCCCGCCAAATTGCCAAACCGCGATTCATAGTCGTTTTCCACGGAAATACCGCCACCGACATCCAATGCAGCCTCATCCCACTCGTAACTCAGCTTGAAATCGCCTTGATTGCGGGTCTCTGGTGAAGCGGCGGAAATCGTATGGACTAACTCGGTATCTCTAACAAATTCACCGGTTAACTCATTTTGTTTAACCGGGTTAAATTGTTTATCAAATACCACATTATTGTTTTGTAAAAAAGGCGTTGCCCCAGCAATGACACCACCCTCTTTATTGCCTCCAAAAGATAGCGGGGCTGTAGCGATTGGCGTGGCCCCGCTCCAGGTGTCTTGTGTGTAGTTGAAGGCAAATTTCACTCGATCGGACAACTTTATTTTTGAGCTGCCCAGAAGACTATTCACAGTAATCGGATCAAATCTACTCGTTACACCGAAAAGATTACGGCTGCTCTCCTGGTAATATCCATAGAGAAAGCTGGCCTCTTCCTCCGCAGCATTCGCTGGTGAAGGCATCAACCCGGGCAAGGACAAAGCGGCAGCTGTCAGCGCCTGCAATGACGAACTTACCGATGTTACAGGTTTCGGCCTGGTACTGCGGGGTAATAGACAGCCGGTCAAGTGTCTATAAACAGCCGTAAGTAACGAACTCTTGACGTTTTTGGCATACGGCGTCTTTAACACGAACTTAGTAACAGCCACAGCCGCCGCCTCCTGCAGAGCTGCTGCCAGTAGCAGCCTCACGACTACCATAGATATGGGCATTAAATGTGTTCTGTGCAGGATAAGGCTCCAAAGCCATCTGCGGCTTGGCAAGTGTGCCACGTTGCCAAGGTGCCACCGGGGTGCAGCCCGAAATACAGACGCCCAAGGCGAATAGTAGCGCCGGCAGCGCCCGTTGCATTATCCTCATTTACTGTTTCTCATTATATTTTTGCTCATCATATCGCTTGAGTACACGGCCTTTTGCTTATAGTTTATTCTTTACCAGGAAAGCAGTACCCAAGGAGATATAAGATGATTGAAGGGAGGAGAGCCGATCACTCTGCCATGAAGGCAATTCATGCAATTTTTTGAAATTTTGGCAACTAACCATTTATTCTCAGGCTGACACACCTTATTGCATAATGTCCCGGCTATTTCTGCCCTGGCTTCTCTGCCAGCAACTGTTCTGTAAGAATCCGGATTTCCTTGGCCTCGCCGGGCCGAAAACCCAAATGTATATGGCGAATTACGCCATTGCGATCGACCAGATAGGAAGAAGGCATGGCTTTGACATTAAAGTCCCTGGCGCACTTTTCGTTGGCATCGGCCGCCACGGTAAAATCGGCGGGATATTTGGCGAGAAATGACTTGGCATCTTCGGGCTCTTGATCGAGATTAACGCCTATAACCTGCAACCCGCTGGCTTTAAAGTCACGATCCAGGTCATTCAGGAATGGAAAGGATTTCGCGCAAGGTGGACACCAGGAAGCCCAGAAATCCACATACACTACTTTGCCGTGGAATTGTTGCAGATCATAGCGTTGCGCATCGTTGATCGACGTAAGTGCGCAATCGGGCGCCTTGCTACCTGTTTCAGCAGCAAATAACTGATGCATTGGGGTAAGCGCCATCGCGGCACAGAGTAGAACTAAAATTCGCTGATACATTTATAAAGCTTTCTTTGATAATCGGTAGAGTTATCGCACCTACTGATTCATATATCCTTTGAATAGCAACGCGCGCGACCAGTCGTGAACGCTGCCAAGATCAACAATTACTGGAATTGCAGTACACTGATATCGGTACCGGTATGAGCACCGCCAGCAGTCACACAATGCCAGATGACGTCGAAGATCCGCGCACCGGGAGCGGTTTTAGTGACTGAAATATAGTACACCCCGGGGCCACCGTTAAGGCTGACGAGCGGGCTATAGTTTGCGTCACCGGAAATGGTATCTGTGCTGGTCGTCATCTGGTTGCCTTTAAAAATATGAAAACTCAAAAATAATCCTGCAACCGGACTACTAAAGTCCTTAACCTGACCAGTAAGATTTTGCGGCGCCCCATTACCGTCATCGAAACAAGTGACTGCCGCAAGATCAGTTGCGCTTGCATTATTTCCAGCGCCATCTATTAATCCCCCGCCGCTATGTGCCAGCGCAATATTTGCATGTCCAACTGCGACCAAAATCGATGCAGCTATAAAAGCTTTTTTTAAATATGTGTTTTTCATAAAAATATCCTCGTACAGCTAGCTTGCTAGCAAAAAATTAACACTAAACCAGTGCTTGAAATCTCGACCCCAGGTCATCAGCCCAAGATGAAGAATCGAGAAGTAATAAAGCTCTCTAACCACTGTTGACGATTATTGGCAACTTTGGTCTGTAAGCCAAGTCTTTTGAATCCACTAAATAGGGTGGGCAACAATTTTCTGCCCGCCTTTTATCTATTCTGATGCAAACAAGCTTGCCAGGCCTATACATCTTACTCATCATTTACCATATAGATACCTTGCATTGACGGACAGGCCTTATCTTACTGGCTACCCGCTGTTGTTAAAAGCGGCTCCAGTCTTATTCCAGCCAACTGCCGCACCATTGCATCGCCGTCAGTGAGCGCTTGTTTAAGCAACGCTACAT
>JBAQEN010000888.1:0-5745 GCA_049286765.1 Methylococcaceae bacterium | reverse complement strand
GCGTGGTAATTGATACAGACATACCGGAAAATATCAGCGAAGATAAATTTGTCGACTGCGCTGTCGAAGTGATTGAAGATTGGATTTTTCCACCATTTCAAAACGATATTCCGGTAACGTATGAATTCTAACTCTTATTTGAGGGATTCATATAAACCGAGTCCATCTCTATACGCTAAAGCAACCAGTATTTACCGGTATTTTATGTTAATTCTGGCCATTTAATATGTGCCTAAACACACCAATCGATCTTTACCTTTGCAAAGAAAAAGACCTGAACTGAATGCAATAAGTGGATGCCGGTAATGCCTCGAAAGACAGAACCTGATCATCCCCGGGAAAAGGCGTCGTGGCTTGAGGCGATGGCATTTTGCGCTTGGCTGCCGGAACGCCTGGGTATGCTGTCCGATTGCCGGCGGAATGCGTTGTGGCACCTGGCTGCCTGTAGCGGGCAAGCCGATTTTAACCATCCCTGAGGATTAGGCCATATAACCGGCTACGCGAATATTAATAAACTATGGTCCTATAGCTTACCCGTGTGTTACGGAAATTAATTCAATTCAGTTTTTCGTTTTTTCATCGGCTCCCTAATGACGGCATCTCGGGTTGTCAGTAGCGCATACTATGATCTTTCAGCTTTATCGAGTAAAACTAGGAATTCCAGTCCGGGTTATTTGGGGATTGCTGTACTAGTCAAGCTCACGTCTGCTGCTCTGGACAATGATTAAAAATTGGAATAGATTACAACTCATTATCTGCCAACTCGATTACAAGGAATTATGAAAAAATTAATCGGCTTTTTTATTTTAGTATCGATAATGTCTTGTTCCACTGTCCCGTATTCGCGAAACGTCGAGGAGGTACAACCTGGCTTTGTAATTTTGGACGTCCTTTTATACCGGCCTATGGGGTTGGTCGCAACGGTTATCGGCACCGGAGTGTACATCGGGATCAGTCCCTTAACAGCCTTGGCATCCATACCAGCTCCCCACGATGCGTTTGTCAAAACCGGCAAGATTTTAATTCTCTCGCCAGCAGCCTATACCTTTATCAGACCGCTAGGTGATCGAAGCTTTCCATATCATCTGCCCCAATATAAACATAAACCGGTTGCAACCCAGAATAAGGCCGCACCTTATAAAAACACTATGATGCCAAAGCAACGCTCTACAGTTATGGCAGCACCCGGTGCAAAGTCTCCGCAGCGCTATCCTAACACTAGCGGGGGCTTATAGAGCCCGTTAAATTACTTTAACTATAACTCCGGCTGTCTCTGGCGGGTATGCCGATCGATTGGGTTTGCCCCGTATATTATTTTATCGATACCGAATTAATTATCTTATTCTCCGGGTTTTTTCAACATCTTACGAACATCGCCCAGATGCATTTCTTCCAAGGCGATCATACGCCGTGCATATTCCTCAAGCATAACGTTATGTCCGGTAACTAAATCCAGCAGAGTATAATAGGCAGATAAAGCCAGCATTTCATGATCCAGCGACTCCCGCAAAATATCTCCTATATCGTGCCGATGGGTTTCTAATAATGGTCCTATACCCAAAGAAGGATGGCCGCCTAAATGGGTGATTAATTCGCCGGCTTCGTTCGCATGTCCTAAGGATTCTGTCGCCTGGCTGCGCATCCAGGAAACAATCGGAATACGGCCATAACCATAAACCATTAAGGCATAGTGGGTATAACGGACAACACCAGCCAATTCGGTTTCCATGATTTTATTGAGCACGGTAACCACTTCATCAGTATCTATTTGCGTGTGAGTCATAAGAAAGCCCCTAAAGTCAGAATGAACAAATTTCGACTATACCCTTTTTTTCTTTTTTTGGATAGAAACTGTATGATTGATGTCTTAAAGTCTCAACTGGAAGCCAGAAAACTGCATGTGTAATCACAACCGCCGGCAAGAGAGGTACTTTGTATGGTTAACCCTGACCCATTTGGCGCGCTTCAACAACTGAGCTTCGGCAACGTCGCCCCGGTCTCATACTATGCTTTATCGCGGCTCGAACAGGCCGGAGTAGCAAAGCTGTCGCGCCTGCCTTATTCAATAAAAATTCTGCTCGAATCGGTATTACGCAACTGCGACGGCTATGCAATTACCCAGGATCATGTCTTGAGTCTAGCCAACTGGCAACCGCACGAGGCCAGGCAGGAAATACCCTATAAACCGGCCCGGGTGATATTACAGGATTTTACCGGTGTACCCGCTTTAGTCGATTTGGCGGCCATGCGTGATGCGATGAAAAAACTGGGTGGCGATCCGAAAAAAATAAACCCTTTGATCCCTTGCGACCTGGTAATCGATCACTCCGTGCAGGTGGATTATTTCGGTAAGGCCAATTCCTTGCCATTAAACGAAGCTGTCGAATTCCAAAGAAATGCCGAACGCTATGAGTTCCTTAAATGGGGACAGGCTGCGTTTCAGAATCTCCGCGTCGTGCCGCCGTCTACCGGCATCGTCCATCAAGTCAACCTGGAATACTTGTCGCACGTAGTCTTTTGCAATCAAGAGAAAAATGTCTGTTATCCGGATAGCTGCGTGGGCACCGATTCCCATACACCGATGGTAAACGGTCTGGGCGTTTTGGCCTGGGGCGTAGGCGGTATTGAAGCTGAAGCAGTGATGCTGGATCAGCCCATTTATATGCTGATTCCGGATGTCATCGGCATCAAACTGACCGGAACCTTGCCGGCAGGGGTCACCGCCACTGATCTGGTGCTGCGCATCACGGAACTGTGCCGGGAATTCGGAGTGGTCGGAAAATTTGTCGAATTCTATGGGTCCGGGCTCTCAGCGCTGAGCATTCCGGACCGGGCCACCATCAGTAACATGGCGCCCGAGCAAGGTTCAACGGTCAGTTTCTTTCCCATCGACGCCGAGACGCTCAACTACATGCGTCTGTCTGGGCGCAGCGCCGGGCAAATCGAGCTCACCGAGCGTTACGCGAGAGAGCAAGGCCTGTTTCGCACTGACAATACGCCGGACCCTGTATTCACGCAAACGATGGAAGTCGACCTCGGCACTATTGAACCGGCGTTGGCCGGACCCAAACGGCCGCAAGACAGAATACCACTCAGCCAGGTTGGACCCACTTACCGGCAAATGCTGACTACTCCATCGGGATTTAAGGGAATGGGACTTGCAGCAGACGAGCTGGACCGAAACGCTGTCGTCTCCCTGCATGGCTCGGATGAAACAATTACCCACGGCGCCGTCGTCATCGCAGCAATTACCTCTTGCACCAATACCAGCAATCCTTCTGTTATGGTGGGGGCAGGTCTCGTGGCCAAAAAAGCCGTCGAAAAAGGTTTAAAGGTCAAGAACTATGTAAAAACATCGCTTGCGCCGGGTTCACTGGTGGTCACCGAATATTTAAAAAAATCGGGACTGTTACCTTATCTGGAACAGCTCGGGTTTTACCTGGTCGGTTATGGTTGTACCACCTGCATCGGCAATTCCGGTCCGCTTGAAGAGCCTGTTGCAAAAGCGATACAGGAAAATAATCTGGTGGTCTCGGCAGTGTTATCCGGAAACCGCAATTTTGAGGGGCGCGTCCATCCACTCACCAAGACCAACTATCTCGCCTCGCCGCCGCTGGTCGTGGCCTATGCGCTGGCCGGCTCCACAGCCCTGGATATAAGCAAGGAACCGATCGGGAATGGCAAGGACGGCAAGCCAGTGTATTTGAAAGATATCTGGCCAACGAACGAAGAAATAGCTCAAACAATCAGTCAATTTATCAGCCCGGAGATGTTTAAAGAGCGCTACGAAGATGTTTTTTCCGGCACCGGGCCATGGCAAAAGATTGAAGTCACCGGCTCTGAACTTTACCAGTGGAACGACGATTCGACTTATATTCGATCTCCTCCTTTCTTTGACGGTCTTGAGCCCAAGCGCCAGGAAATCAAGCCGCTTAGAGGCTTGAAAGTGCTGGCTTTATTTGGGGATTCTGTAACGACCGATCACATTTCACCGGCCGGTCAAATCGCTCCCGATTCACCAGCGGCATCTTATCTGCTGGAGAAAGGCATCGCACGCAAGGACTGGAACAGTTACGGTTCGCGCCGGGGTAACGATCAGGTCATGTGCCGGGGAACCTTTGCCAATATTCGCATCCGTAACCAACTGGTTCCGGATTCGGAAGGTAATGTTACGCGCTATCATCCCAGCCGAGAACTTATGTCTTTTTTTGATGCCGCGATGAAGTACAAGGATGCTGGCGTTCCACTCTGTATTCTCGCTGGAAAAGACTACGGATCCGGATCGTCCCGCGACTGGGCGGCGAAAGGCCCATTTATGCAAGGGGTAAAAGCGGTAATCGCCGAGAGTTATGAGAGAATCCATCGCAGTAATCTCATTGGCATGGGCATTTTGCCGCTGCAATTTGTTGACGGCGAGTCATCGGCTAGTCTCGGATTAACAGGGTCGGAGACCTTTTCGATCGAAATTTCCGATGCATTAGTTTCCGGGCAATCGATTACTGTTTCGGCAAAGGCTACTGACGGAACTTTGACAACCTTCAAAACTATAAGCCGCATCGACACGCCGATAGAAATTGAATATTACCGGGATGGCGGTATTCTTCGAACCGTATTAAAAAAGCTGCTGAGATCTGACCAACAACCATGACCCCAGTGCACCTGATGAATGCAAAGACCCTCTCCTAAGGAAAAGGGTTAGGTGAGGGGAAATAAAAATAAGGAAAAAACCAATATAAACCCCCTCATCTCTGCCTTCTTTCTGAGGGAGAAGGAGTTCGTGCTCTGAAATCAACAGTACTGAGGGCGGGCGGTGGTTTTTCAATTTATTTACTTTTTCCGTTCGGGATGAGTCCTTCGGCAACGCTCAGGAGAGCCTTGTCGAAGGCTGAATTTGACGAAAGCGCAAATTCGCAGTCCCACGTCAACCCCAATTGTCGTATTTACAACAAATCAATGAGTTACAATATTTAGTGATTCTTCCCTGTACCTAATATAAAAAAAAATTGACGATAACCAGATATATCGTTAATATACTCAGCTCTTCAAGGGTGGTTGAGAAGTTTAACAAGCCATTAAAGAGAATCGGGGTGTAGCGCAGTTTGGTAGCGCGCCTGCTTTGGGAGCAGGATGTCGGGGGTTCGAATCCCTCCACCCCGACCAGTTTTGCGCTTGTAGCTCAACCGGATAGAGCACCGGCCTTCTAAGCCGGGGGTCGCAGGTTCGAGTCCTGCCAAGCGCGCCATTTCTTGAATTTTCCGTATTATGGTGAGCGTAGCTCAGTTGGTAGAGTGCAGGATTGTGATTCCTGTTGTCGCGGGTTCGAGCCCCGTCGTTCACCCCAATAAAATCAGCAACTTATAATAAAGTAACTGTCTAAAAATAATCCCTAGTAACAAAGCTGGTAACAAACCAGTTACTCGCCTAGAGGGTTCGACCGTCTTTAATCTCACGTCATAAATATTCCTGATTACCCATAAGCCTCAGCTAATTTCAAAAGTCGGCCCGGCATAGGGGGCGTTCGCACGGCGACATAAACAAAGCGGGGCAGCATATCTTCCAGTTGAAACCTTCGGTTATGCCGGTAGCAGAATTCAGCCAAATAACGCGGTAAATGTTGAGGGTTTATGGCATGGTAAGTGCCCTTGATTGCATTTTTTATATTGCCTATCAGGGTGTTAATCCAGGTAAACTCCTCCTGGGTAACACTTTGTGGCCCGCCGCCTGTTACAATGCTGATATGATGAC
>JBAQEN010000887.1:0-2604 GCA_049286765.1 Methylococcaceae bacterium | reverse complement strand
ACATATTCGGTAAAAAGAACATTCCGAAATCATGCTAGCGGTTCGAAATAAGACAAAATGAATCAATTTGTCTTATCTTTAAAACACCACTAATATTGGCGAGCTTTCCAAAGCTTCCCAACAACCAAATATTATACAAAACGATATGACCGACCACACCGTCAACGACCAAAAAGACACGGCAAGAAAAGCTCAAATTCGAACTGACCACCGATTTTTTCCGCCCTATGCAAAAGGGGTAGTGCTAAAGACAACAGTCTTGGCCGATTGAAGTAATTGGATGTCAGAATCAGTTCTGACGTGTTTTAATATCATCAATGCGTAGCATCCCAAACTGCTTGCAACAAGGTCTGGCATTGCCGTTCAAAAGCTTCGCCCAACACCAGTCCCATGTCAGCCACATTGCAATAAAGCCGTCTGAGTTCAGGTTCGTAGGGTTGTTCAACAGCCCTGGCCAACTGTTCTTTTGCAGCATCCAGCGCCGTTTTGCTTGCCCGGTTGCCGTTTTCCAATTTATGGGCTTGTTTAACATAGGCTAAAGCTGCTTCCACAAAAAACGCATCCGGCTGTTGTTGACCCCGTTGGTAAATATCTATCAGCATTAGCAAATGCTCGGGCCGGCAATTATCCGGCAATAAAATCATATCGTCATCGGTGCTCAGCAGAAACGTAGTTTGTTGCTGTATGTGATTAATGATGCTGTGATGCAGCAATGCGCAGACAAAATCCTTACCCTTAAGATCGGCATAGCGGTAAAACAGGCTGCCGTTTTCATAACGATTTGTCAGTTTGCCTGACAGGCGATAGTTTCCGACCTTTATATCGATGAGTAAATCGTCCAAAGGCTTGCCCGGATTTTTTGCCTTGATGCGTTCGACAAATTCATTGATTACTTCCTGTTGCCGGTCAAATTCCAGTTCTCCCAATGCGCCCGATAACCATCGCCCCTGCGCCTGCAATTTTTTTACCGATACCGACGCGCCGTTTAATATCTCCTGTATCCATTCATGATAGATTGAGTAACCCTCCATTTTATCTATGACAAACGGCTCACGTTCTTCGGCTTCTGACGCAATACCGTTAAAACGCACATCCATTTGCCGCCGCATAAAAAAGCGTTGCGGATGCCGGAAAAAGCTGAATAGTTCATTCAGATCAATAATTTCTTCGGCTTTCGTGTTTATTGCCCCTTGCCACCATAGAGCAGGCGCAGCTTTGGGCATTGATAATGCTCTGGCTGTTTCGCAGTCGGCTTCGGAAAAACTGAACAAACCCGGGGCGCCGTCAAAATAACGCGGACTGAAGGGTTGCAGGGGTTGCCGGGTAATCAGATCTGAAAAATTGTAATTTTCCTGCAAAACCTCCAGTAATTCACTGATGACTACGGAAGGCGGGATAACCTCATTGTGGCTGATCGATTGCCCGATATAGGTGATAATCAACTGCTGTCTGGCGGACAACAGGATTTCCAGGAATTGATAACGGTCATCCGCACGCCGTGAGCGGTCGCCTTTGCGGAAGTTGTGAGTCAGCAAATCGAAGGTCGGATTGCGATCGATTTTAGGGAATTCACCCTCATTCATCCCCAGCAAGGCAATCACCTTGAAGGGAATGGAACGCATCGGCAGCATCGAGCAAAAAGTCAATTGCCCGCGTAAAAAACCATTGGCTGATTTGTGCTCGGCAATCATGCCTTCAAGCCAGTTGACGATCACTTGCAGCTCTACCGTATCATGATGCACGGCAGTCAAATCAGCGGATAATTCCGCCAAGAGTTCGTTAAGCTGCTGACGCTCAACCGGCTCTGTATTAGCCAATAACTGATCGGCATAATAATAAAGCTGGGAACTCCAGGTTTTTAGTGTTTTCGGCTGCTTTAATTCTGTGCCGGCTTTAAACAACAACTGCATAAAATCATATAAACCGCCCAACGTCAGCGCAGATGAGCCTTCAATTTCGATATAAGGCAATACATCGCCAATAAAATCCTCATCGCTGCCCACCGCATAACCCATCAGCAATCTATCCAGCGACGTTTGCCAAGTGTTTTCGTTAAATTCAGGCAGTCCGAGTTCCTGCCTGTGTTTTGCCGACTTGCCCCAACGAACATGCGTATCTTGTACCCAGTGTTTAATCAGTTCCAGATCGGTTTCAGACAAACCAAAACCGGGATAAATCACCGGTTGTTCCAGTAAATCCAGCACGCTTTGCCAGCCAAAGCGGCTCTGACTCAAATCCAGGAAACGGATAAAAGCATCCAGCGCATTATTGCTCAAACGCAAGCTTCGGTCGGCAACGGCATGTTGAATATCGCTAAATACGGCTGAAATAAACGGCTCGTACACCTGAATATCGGGCGCCATCACGACAATGTCGCGCAGTTCCAGTGTCGGGTCGTTTTCCAATGTGTATAACAACTGATTTTTTAATACCTCCACCTCGCGCATCCGGGAATGACAGGCGTGTATGCTGATGGATTCATCTTTCTCGATTAATCGCGTCTCTGCAGAACTATCCAGCTGGTTATTTAAAATGTCGTTTTGTAAGCGTTGCAGATTATTCCGCGCCTCGCTCAACTCAAAACTTTCCGGTTCAAAATCAAAC
>JBAQEN010000886.1:0-4521 GCA_049286765.1 Methylococcaceae bacterium | reverse complement strand
ATTTACCCAGAGAATACATAACCGGTAATTTGACAGACTTTCAAGGTGAAGCGGTAGTATTTGGTAAGGTACAACGGATATTAAGCAAAGGACAAAAGTTAGAGGTTTTCTGTTTCCTTCCAGACATGCTAAATATACCAAATTTGAATCGGCAACAGCGCCTTGCACTAAAAAGCAACAAAAACAACAAAGCAAAAGACACATTCACAGAAATACTGGTTGGCCCAGCAATTGCTTTGACACCTTTAGCAATTTATAGATAGGTGTGGTTCGAGAATAGACAGAAAGCCGCCTAACACAGCGTGCGCCGGACAAGTGCGGGGCTTTGCCCGCACTTTCGGGACTCGGCCCCAAACGGCGGATTCGGCATCTGGTGGCTTTTCCAGCCAATTTCCGCCCTTGCCGGCAACGTCTGCCGTTGGGCGCTACAACGATAAAACTGCATAAAAAATGTAACCTTGATCGAGGGAAAGTTGGCTATTATTCGCCCCAGATTAAATGACTATTTTGAGTTGACTTTCACACAGGAAGAAGTAGATTTTGCAATACCATTCCTTGATGAAGATATACCTCTTTACCTTGACCCATTTTTATTGTGGAAATCGCCTTCTTTACAAGACAATTCATTACATACAGCACTTATTAACTCCTTTAATCACATTGGGTATTTATATCTTCACGGTAAAGAAAAGGAGGCTATTTCGACTTTAATTCAAGTATCCGAGTGCCGCGAAGTCGGTTTTGGGATGGGGAAAACAAGGAAAGGATTGAAGATCGGTAAAAACGTAGCAATTGACATTGCTGCATTGTTCAGGAATATTCCGCAAGTGCAAGAAAACGGATTTACACATTTTGAGGAGATTCAACTTCTAGTTGACCATGTATCTAAAGATAGAGTCAGTGACATCGCTTGTAATTTCTTAAAATCGTTTCTCATTGACTTCACTATCGAGCAAGCTGAGAAATATAGAATCCCACTAATCAAAGAACCTATAGAAGTTTATGATTACCGCAAAAACAGTCTCGTTGAAGAAACCATTCCACTGCCACAAAACCCCGAAACAAACGAGCCTATTTTACTCGTTCCCAAGCGATGGTTGCGATATATTCCTTGGATAAATTTCGATGACTATTTTTATAATTATTTTGTCGTGCAAGTCAGCAATGATGATTCTCAACCAAGCCAGCGTATTGCTATACTGAACTATAACAGGCATAACTATGATATTGTGAGGAGCTATACGGGTACAAAAGAACGAAGTCAATCCGATTGCAAAAACGATCCATTATTTACCCCGATACCAATTCGTTCTGCAAAACAAAAGCTCAATACAATAAAAGCGCTGCCTACCGGGAAAACAGATAATGCTGATAAAAAGTACGAAGATACGATAAGTCAGCTTATGGCATCTCTTTTTTACCCAAATTTAGATTTTGCTGTTGAGCAAAGCCGTACTGATTCAGGTGTCTTAATTCGTGACCTACTTTTTTATAATAATCGATCAATGGGGTTTTTAAAGGATATATACGATGATTTCGGTTCTCGTCAAATAGTTATGGAACTAAAGAATGTCCGTGAACTTGAGAGAGAGCACATTAACCAGTTGAGTAGGTATCTAAATGACCATCTTGGTCACTTTGGAGTACTAATTACGAGAAATCCTCCACCAAAAGCCATTTTTAAAAACACAATTGATTTATGGGCTGGGCAACGCAAGTGCATAATTACATTAACTGACGAAGATCTAAAACTAATGGTATCGGTATTTGAAAGCAAGCAAAGGTTGCCAATTGAAGTTTTACAAAGACGATATATTGACTTTATGAGAGCTTGTCCTTCATAATCTTTTCGTCATTCGGAGAGTTCATATGAAAAAAACAAAATCACTGGCCCAATTTTTCAAGATCCAAAATCAACTTGAAGCCCTACACGGAGAGATCAGCATTTTATCTAAGCGTAAACCCGACGATGCTGTTAATACATTCAAGCTCAACTATATTAATCAAGTATTGTCCGAAGCAAATTCTATTTTGGATGAAAACTACATTCCCTTGAATGGTTTTAATACGTTTGACTTAGATAACCTACCAACAAATAGCGATGTTGTCGTAATACTTTCTCAATATATTAAGTGTTTCCACCGCCAGTATGCGGATATGTAATAACTAATGGATGGATGGTATAGGATGAACGCTCAAGAAATTGACGATTTTGAACAACTTCAAGCACAATTGCAAAGCCTATTTCAGGAAATCGGTACATTTGCCAAGAAAAAGCCAGATGATGCTGTCAACAAATTCAAATTAAAACTAACAAATACCATTCTGAATAAAGCTAACACCATTCTTGCAAATGGACGTCCTTTTGAAGATTTTAGCCAATTCGACGATGTAGATATACCAACGAATAGCGATGTAATAATAATACTATCTCAGTATTTGAATTGTCTGGAAAAACTGCGTTCAGATAATGTTACAGAAATTATGGGTGACTGGTATTGGAAAATAGATGAAAATCTATCTAGTATCCCTACAGCACCACCGAGAAAGTTAAAATATTAAATATAAAGCGCCTACCGATATGTGTGATGATTAACGGAAGTATCAAGTTCAAAACCTTCTTGCAAAACTTGCCCAACACCGCGTGGTGTGTCCTGAAAAGTCATCGTCTGCTTGCTAATGAAAGTCCAGTCCTGGTAAGGGTCAGGCCGCCAGGTAGCAGGCAACCGATGTAGCCGGGTGACTGGCTATGTCGAAGCGTTGTAACTCCATGAGAAAGGGAAGCGAAACAGCAGTCCATAACACAAATTGAAACTTGTTGCACCGACATGTTAGCCCCACGAGGGTAACTCGTTCGAAAAACACCTTGATTCTTCCTCCCTATGGGTTACAATTAGCTCATGTGTTCGCAACCCAGTATTCAAAATATTGACATAGCTACCTCCCAAGCTGTGGCACATTATTGGACAACGCGAAAGGCACAGCAGGATAAACAAATATCAGTTGGCCATGCTGACCAAGGTGCCAGAGCTGCTGTCACAGGTGGCGCTCAAATGGATGGCTTTATACAGCTATTCACGAAAATTATTACAGATGCGGGAATAGACTCCCGTCACATATTTTTTCAAACAGCCCTTGAACTACCTGGTTTCTTTCGACCAACTAAAGAATGGGATTTCCTTGTGGTGATAGATAGCCAACTCGTTTTGGCCATCGAGGCTAAATCTCAAGTTGGACCATCCTTTGGTAACAACTTCAACAACAGAACCGAAGAGGCAATGGGGAGTGCATTAGACCTTTGGACAGCTTTTCGAGAGGGAGCATTCAATAAAGGCGCTCAGCCTTTCCTCGGTTATTTCTTCATGTTGGAAGATTGCCCGGCTTCTCAGTCACCTGTTAGAGTTAAGGAGCCTCACTTTAAAGTTTTCCCAGAATTCGATGGCTCTTCCTATTCAACCCGATACGAACTCTTCTGCCGCAAGCTTGTAAGAGAACGCCACTATTCCGCTGCCGCTTTCATCACCTCGCAAAAGGATACAGGCCTGAAAGGAACTTATCATGAGCCTGCGAATGACTTATCCATGAGCATTTTTGTGCGTGCTCTTGTCGCCCATTTATCAGCCTATGTATAAATTTCCGATTGACCAATCCCAAACTGTCCACCGCCTTATACAAGCGGATGCCCGCCAGTTGGATTTTATACCTGATGGTTCTGTCCACTTAGTGGTGACATCTCCTCCTTATTGGACACTCAAGAGATATAACGAAAACCCCAATCAACTAGGGCACATTGAGCAGTACGAAGTATTTCTTGAAGAATTGAATAAGGTTTGGAAGCATTGTTATCGCGTACTCGTGCCTGGCGGAAGAGTAGTGTGTGTAGTTGGAGATGTATGTCTCTCGCGTCGTCAGTTTGGGCGGCATGTTGTTATGCCGCTCCATTCAGACATATCAGTGGCCTGTAGAAAAATTGGGTTTGATAACCTAAATCCTATCATTTGGTATAAGATTTCTAATGCCAATTACGAAGTAAACAACGGCACCAAATTTCTCGGCAAACCCTATGAGCCAAATGCCATCATAAAGAACGATATTGAATTCATTCTCATGCAACGCAAACCGGGTGGTTATAGAAGCCCCACTGAAGAACAACGCCAACTCAGCATGATCGATAAGAAAGATTATAATGCTTGGTTTCGGCAGATATGGGATATTACCGGCGCATCAACAAGACAACATCCTGCCCCATTTCCCTATGAATTAGCATACCGGTTAGTTAGAATGTTTTCCTTTAACGGGGATACGGTGCTTGATCCATTCTTGGGAACAGGAACTACGATGCTTGCTTCTCTGCAAACCGGCCGGAACAGCATTGGTGTGGAGATTGATCCTGAGTATTGTCATATTGCTGCTCACAGATTGAGTGGGGAAGCACCGAGCCTTTTTTCTCGAGCACAACTCAAATTTGAGAAGGCGCAACCAGATTCGCATGGTTTGTTGGAACTTCGAGAAGAACCCGGG
>JBAQEN010000885.1:0-8614 GCA_049286765.1 Methylococcaceae bacterium | reverse complement strand
TTTTGCAACAAGCTATCGCGACTGCTCATGTCGTCGCTAACATCTATAGTTCTTTGTTCGCGTTTTAACTTTTCTTTGTAATCGGCTGACCAATAAGAGTCGCCTATATAACGCCGAATACCATAATCGCCTTGTAAATGTTCAGTGACATTTGCCAGGATTTGATTTTCTATGCTTTCATCTTGAATAATATTTAATGGAAAAATTAAAAATAACAGCGCGGCATCATATGGGCGATATTTTTCGACTTGGATACATTCAGCGGGCAATATTTGCTTTAAACTTTGTTGCCCTTTTTCAATCAATTCATTTAAAAAATCAGTGGTGATAATTTTATCGTTGTATCGAATTGCACTTGTTACTTTTTGTATTACCCTTTTTAATTCTATCAATGCGGCAACAACTGTCCCAATACTAGAGGCTTCTATTTTTTTTGCTTCCTCCCAATGTCCGTTATCTTCATCTTGCCAATACTGAATTTTGTCAAAATATAAAGTAAATAAAGCCAGTAACTGCCTTTGTTGCTGAGTTAAATCAGCAATTACTTTATCGTTACACAGCTTACAAAATAACCACAAAAAATAACCGAGCGCGTCATTTTGGGCATGTGACCATTTTTGATTAATTTCTGATAAATCATTCCCGTTAAAGCGAATATGGGGCCGATTCATAGGATCATTAAAATCTAATTCACCTGAAATTATTTTTTCAAATCGCCATTGATGTTTAATAAAATAAGCAGCAAAAGTACTTACATTTTTCAAAGCTATTTCGGTATAGCCATTGATGTATTGGGCATTAGCAATATGAATATTATCTCTAACCCAAACATTGCTGTAACCAGTATATTCAGATTCGGTTTGTAGATTGGCGGCAGGAAATAATCCGTTTTCCAAAATTGGAAAATAAAAAGATCCTTTCCCTTCTAAAAAATGAAAAATATCATTTAGTTTCTGTAAGGAATTGTTACTATCTGTAAATTTTGCCAAAATTTGATTACCTTCAATCACAATCTAGCCTGTATTTATCCGCATTAGAAATAAGTGCTTTTTGATGCACTGCAAAGGATAGCTTAGTCAATACAATAAGAACTGTTGTTACAAGCCCGGTAATTAAAAATACATTTCCCTTAGAAGTACACGTTACATTAAATATACCATAAACGATAAGAAGAATAGATAATCCCATACTCGACCAAAACAGTGCAAAATCTTCCAAGCCAAAAAGGTATCTTTCTCCTTTTGCACACATATCATGGATTTTTACAATATAGCCTTCATAAGAATTGCGATAATGCCTTAGAAAATAGGCAATGAATAAAATTCGTATATTATTATGGTAGCAAAGTAAATCAACATAGATACAAACAAATGGAATAATACAAAGCACATAATCAGCGTCCATTATTGGGGCAGAACTTTGATCACCGCTAAACCCTAAACCAATGGTGGCTATTGAAGCTACCGCAATGAGTTTATATTTCAACAATTCAATCCTTACCTTTTCTGATTCTATGATCTCAGTTCGCAGGATTTGAAGCTCTTCTTTTGTAGGTATTCGCTCAGAATTATCTCCAGCGTTTCTCATAATGTTCGCTCCTTTGAATTAGGGACATTTTTCTTACAAAAAACTAAATCATTAATGCTATAGACGCAATCTATTTTTATAAAATCAACGACTCAAAAACATTGCATCGCCGTAACTGAAGAATCGGTATGATTGCTTAATAGCGTGTTGATAGGCGTTCATAATTGAATCGTAACCGGCAAATGCTGAAACCAGCATCAACAAAGTGGACTCGGGCAGATGGAAATTAGTCAGCATGGCATCGACTGACCTGAATTGATAACCGGGGGTAATAAACAAATCGGTATCACCAACGCCAGGCTCAAGCTGACCGCTTTTTGATGCGGATTCCAATGCCCTGACCGCCGTCGTGCCGATGGCAATCACCCTCCCTCCTCTTTCCCTGGCTTTACGTACCGCATCAACAGTTGCCTTAGGCACAGCAAAATATTCCTTGTGCATCAAGTGTTCGGATAGATTTTCCACCCGGACCGGCTGGAACGTACCGCTGCCGACATGCAGAGTCACAAACGCTGTTTGCATGCCTTTCGCTTTAATTTTATTCATCATCGCCAGATCAAAATGCAGACCCGCCGTAGGCGCGGCTACAGCCCCCGCTTCTCTGGCAAAAACCGTTTGATAGCGAGTTAAATCAGATTCATCATCGGCACGGGTAATATAAGGCGGCAACGGAATATGACCGATTTGATCCAATAGCGCGAATAAATTCGCTTCTGCAAACTCCAGCTGAAACAAATCATCCGCCCTGCCCTGCACTTCGCAGTGATAGCCCTTATCGAGTTCAATCAAAGTTCCAGGTTTCGGCGATTTACTGGCTCTAACGTGAGCAATGGCGTGATGGCTGTCAAGAATGCGTTCAATCAGAATCTCGATTTTTCCGCCGCTTTGTTTTTTACCAAAAAGACGGGCGGGAATCACCTTGGTATCATTAAAGACTAATAAATCACGCTGATGAATTAAATCAATAAAATCGGTAAATTGCTTGTCGGCTATCTGCCCTGAGTCTCGATTCATACACAACAGGCGGCTTGCATCGCGCTCAGCCAAGGGTTTTTGCGCGATTAACGCATCGGGTAACAGGTAGTTAAAATCACTTTTTTTCATAGCGGGCGATATTATCAGGTTAAACGGATGAATACACCTTAAAAAATAAACTGGATTTTTTGAAAATGTGTTCTTATAATATGCGTTCTTTGCCGGGGTGGCGGAACTGGTAGACGCGCCGGATTCAAAATCCGGTGATGGTGACATCGTGCCGGTTCGATTCCGGCCCTCGGTACCATTTGAGAGTATTAAGAAGTGCAAAGAAGTATACAAACCCGCAAGTCATAAGGCTTAGCGGGTTTTTTATTGTTCAAGAAAGTCCGCAAGGATTCGTTGACATCCGTAGTAGGTGGGGGGTAATATTTGGGGTAACCTAGCTACCCTTAAAAAAGTTACCCCCATGGCACTTTCAGACACTTCCTGCAGAAGCGCGCATAAACACGCAAAGGCTACCGCCAACAAGCCTTTTAAACTCCCCGATGAAAAAGGGTTGTATCTTCTGGTAACACCCAAAGTCGATGGCTGGGGTAAGTGGTGGAGGTTTAAATATCGCATTTCAGGGAAAGAGAAATCACTGTCGTTTGGAATATACCCGGACGTCGGACTCCAACAAGCCAGGGAAAGGCGAGATGAAGCCAGAAAACTGCTTGCCCAAGGCATCGATCCCGGAGAACACAGAAAAGCTAAAAAACAAGCCATTCTTACCTCTGCAACAAATACCTTTGAAGCCGTCGCACGGGAATGGCACGCCAAATTTCGGGCTAAATGGACGGATGGCCACGCAAATAGGCTGCTAACCCGATTGGAACAGGACGTATTTCCGTATATCGGCAATCGTGCAATTGAACAAATCGACGCACTTGATTTACTTGACATAGCTAAACGCATGGAAGCTCGGGGCGTCATCGAGACCACGCACAGAATCATCCAGAATTGCGGACAAATTTTTCGTTATGGCGTTGTTACGCGTCGCTGCAAACATGACCCCAGTGCTAGCTTGCGAGGTGCTTTAATCCCAATCAAGTCAAAGCATCACGCGAGCATCACAGATCCCAAAAAGATTGGTGAGCTAATGCGGGCCATCGATGATTACCAGGGGTCTTTTACTTCGAGATGTGGGTTAAAGTTTTCTGCCCTGACCTTCTGTCGGCCGGGTGAAATTCGTCACGCGGAATGGCAAGAAATCGATTGGCAGGAAAAGCAATGGCGGCTTCCTGCCGAAAAAATGAAGATGCGCCAACCCCACATAGTGCCGCTTTCCAGGCAAGCGCTAGAACTGCTCTCTGAATTGCAACAAGCCACAGGGAACGGCAAATATCTGTTCCCGTCCGAACGTACGCCCGGCCGGCCTATGTCTGAAAACACGGCCAATGCGGCCCTACGCCGGATGGGGTATTCAAAAGAAGAAATGACAGCCCACGGGTTCCGGTCAATGGCTTCAACACGACTGAATGAATTACATTTCAACAAAGACCATATTGAGAGGCAGCTTGCTCACAGCGAACAAAACGATGTTCGCAAGGCTTATAACTACGCTGAATACTTACCAGCCAGAACAGAGATGATGCAAGCCTGGGCCGATTACCTCGACGCCCTGAAAGCCGGATCCCAAGTTACCCCTTTTCGGTGGGGGTAAGTTTTGAAGTGGTACGACAGCGATTATTACCGATTGCCCCATATTCCTTTCGTTATCGCGTTGCCTGATCTTTGTTTCAAAGTTCATCTTCCTTTAAGCCGCGCCGCGGAAAACGTATACAGACAATATTTCGATTTAATCCAAATTGATCAAGGCGTAAAAACAAAGGCAATAGGGTATAAAGCGCTCGGATTCGCTGCTTTCTGCTCCAAGTTCGTTATCACTGGGAAAGGTTACGAATTAGTCTGGGAGCCCGAAGGCTGGCATAACGAAAGAGAGTTAGCCATTGATGACCGGCGTTTGTCTTTAGATACTCGGCCCGCACTTGGCTTCGAAGCATTCAGTATTTATTCGAACTATTGCCGTTTAAACAGAGAAAGAAAAAAGCAGCAGGCAATATCAGATTTAGATGACAATCAAGTCAAACCTGAATATCTCAAGGAAATGCTGCCCAGTTTAATAAAAACCAAAGAATTGGAGTTGAAAGATTTTAACAAGGCAGTCACAGAGCATATTTTCAGGGGGGAACCGATAAAAAAAACCGCAAGAGTGACCGGATCGAAAATATAAATTTTCTGGAAAGCTATAGATTTATCATTGAAAGCGAGCCTGACACACCTAAGCACGAAGCTATCAAAAAAGTCCTAAGTCTCTTTGACTTAAAACTTTCAGAAGAAGATCTGCATAACAAAATTTTGGCATTCGACAGGAAAATAAGAAGAAGAATCGGCACCAAAAAAAAATAAAAAAGTAAATGGACATAGCGCATTTTCGTCATGTCCGTTTACGGGAGAGAAATCTAATTGCATGCTGTAATTTTAAAACCTGAGGAGGATTCAGCATGACAAAAACAAGCGCAGACGTACGAAAAACACGGAAAAAAACACAAAAAAAAGTAACTTATCTCCCCGTTCCTTTGCCGGCTGAAGGATTCGTCAGATTGCCATCGGTTTTAGCGGTCTTGGGCATTTCGAAAACAACATATTATGACGGGATAAAAGCCGGAAAGTATCCGCCAGGTAAGCTCCTCTCGCGGTTTTGCCGGGTTTGGTCCGTGACTGAAATTCGAGACTTGTTATCCAAAATCAATGACAGAGCAGATTAGAAGATTCTCCTGTCTCCATGATTTTGAACAATTTAATCGCCGCTGTGCGGGCCGATATGGCCACCGAGGGCATAGCGACAAAAGACAAGCTGCTGGCCGATGGCGTGTTACACCGAGCGCACGCCGACGGCGACAAGGACGGCACACGCAACATTTCATACATAATCCACGCCGACGGCAAACCGTCTTGGTACTTCGAGTATTTCCCGAGATCAATCAAGAGAACCGGTACACTGTCCGGCGAACGTAAGCGCCTATCGCTATCGGAGCGCCGCCAGATCGAAGCCGAACGGAAAAAGCGCCAAATTGAACGTCGGCAACGCCAAAAAGCAGCGGCCGAAAAGGCCCGGGGTATTTGGAACAAGGCCAATCCGGTACCCAGTACCCAGCACCACAGCTATTTGATCAAAAAAGGCGTTAAGCCTTTTGATGTGCGGAGATACAGCGAGGCTTTGGTTGTGCCGATCTACGACGAATCCCGCCAGTTGGTCAATTTGCAATTTATAGACGCCGACGGCAACAAACGCTTTCTGGCCGGTGGCAAGAAGAAGAGCTGTTTTAGTGTCATTGGCAGTTTCACCGATAACGAACGCTTGTTGATTTGCGAGGGCTGGGCAACCGGCGCAAGCCTGCACGATGCCCTGGGCGTTTTCGTCATGGTGGCCATGGATGCAGGCAACCTTGAGCCGGTTGCGCACGCCGATATTATCATTGCCGGCGACAACGACGAAAGCAGAACCGGGCAAACGGCTGCTTATAAAGCTGCTTTGGCGGTTGGTGGCAAGGTGCTTATTCCTCAGCAAAGTGGCCAGGATTGGAACGACGTGTTATCTGTTGAGCGCTATGATGAATTTGCAAACAACAAGATAACCGGCCTTGTTATTGAGAGCGCCAACAACGAAGGCGAAGACCGGACACCATCTCAAGCCAAAACAAGGGCGATTTCATCACTACTAAAAAGTGTCGAGCCGGTCAACCTGGAGAGTGTATGCAAGGCGCTTGGTTGGTTCGGTGGCGATGGGGATTACCCAAAGCAAAAGCACATCAAAGTTGCGATCATCCATGAGCTAACCGGAATCGCCAAAGCACACAATTGGCACATCATCCACGATGCCGGATTTTTCTATATCTACGATGGCGCAAGATGGGTAGCGTTGCAGGATGCCGAAGTTAAACAGCTTCTCAAGGATGCGGCGATTAAGATGGGTTATACGCAGATCGAATGTCGCGATAGTGCCTTTGTTGAAAAACTGTTCCAGCAGGCTACCCAGAATTGTTCTTTTGCCGAGTGCAATTACAAAAAACAATCGATCATCAATTTGCAAAATGGCTCACTGGTGTTGAGCGAAACGGGCATTAAGTTAAAGCCATTCGATCATAGAAACTTCCTCACTCACCAGCTCAATTTTGCCTACGATCCAGCGGCGAAAAACCCGCTATTCGAGCGATACCTTGCTGAAGTATTGCCCGATCCAGATACCCGCAAGACGCTACAACAGGTTGCCGGTTATTTGTTCATTCGTGGCCTAAAGATGGAGAAAATTTTCTTCCTGTATGGTGAAGGCGCAAACGGGAAATCGGTATTTTCGAAGTCCTGAATGGTGTCATTGGAAGCGAGAATATCAGCAACTATTCCCTCGAATCCTTGACCGATGACAAGGGTTATCACCGTGCAATGATCAAAGACAAGATTGTCAATTACGGAACAGACATCAAGCTAACCCGCATCGATGCCGGCATGTTCAAAACACTGGCCAGCGGTGAGCCTGTCGAAGCCAGGCTTCCATATCACGAACCGTTCATGATGACCGACTACGCGAAACTAATATTTAATATTAATCGCATCGATAGCGCGAACATCGAGCACACCCACGCTTTTTACCGGCGCTTGTTAATTATTCCGTTTTTAAAAACGATACCTGACGAACAGCAGGACCGCGACCTTCATACGAAGATATTGATTTACAAGGCTGGCGTATTGAACTGGATCATTCAAGGAGCCGAGCAGGTTGTAAAGGCCCGCGATATTTTCATATCGGAGCAGTGCCACGAATTCAAGCGGCGATTCATCAAGGAATCAGACAGCGTGGCCATGTTTGAAGAGCAAATAAAAGAAAACCTACGCGGGACTATTTACTTCGTAACGGTGAACGACTCATACGCAGAATACAAGCAGTTTTGCATTGATGCCGGACACAAGGCCTTAGGTCGAAATAATTTTTCGAGACGTATGCAATCGCTGGGTTTCGAGAAGCGCGTTACCAATAGCGCAAATATGCTTGAAAAGCTTTTTACCGGGCTGACGAAATGAGCATGAAAGTGACCTTTTGGTGGACTTTTGAAGGGCAAAGTGGACTTTTGGTGGACTTTTAAAAGGCAAAAGTCCACTCAACAAACCCTGATATTACGCGGCTTACAGACGAAAAGTGGAGAAAGTGGACTTTTTTTCAACTTTTTTCTAGAAAATATTACTTTATACATGAAAGAATTCCAGATTAACTTCTCAGCACCGATGATAAGGGCCATTTTGGAAGGGCGGAAAACTCAGGATAGGCGGATTGTTGGCCGTAGCCATTTGCCGTGGATCGAAAATGGTATCTGGAAAGAACGGCGAATTCCCTATGGTCTAGCCGGAGACAGGCTTTGGGTTAAAGAGCCTTGGAAAACCGATAAAAGCCTGGATGATAAACAGCCTTCAATGTTCTGCAATAGTCCGATTGAATATGTAGCGACCGGCGACATTGAAAAGCACGGGGCCTTGTTCGGCAATACAGACGGAAAAATCAGGGCTCCAATCAATATGCCGCGTTGGGCAAGCCGCATCGATTTGGCTATAGCCGATGTTCGGATAGAACGGGTTCAGGGCATCACCGAAACCAATGCCATTGCAGAGGGCGCTAAACGGTTCGCTTGCTTGCCGTCAAAGCATGCGTTCGGCCAGGATGCGCGGTGGTCGATGGGGACTCCAACCAGAACGGATCAATGCTTTGGTTCGGCTCGGTATGCGTTCGCTAACCAATTCAGCCGGATCAACGGTAAAAACGCCTGGTATGAAAACCCGATGGTTTGGGTTATCGAATTCAGTTTGAATAAAGCGGGTTAACTCAACAGGAGATTAGATAAGTGAATACTGCTGATATTGAGCATTTCCAACAAGTATTCTCTGAATCCTGATATTTTTTCTGCAAAAAATATTTTCTAGAAAAAAGTTGAAAAAAAGTCCACTTTCTCCACTTTTCGTC
>JBAQEN010000884.1:0-4207 GCA_049286765.1 Methylococcaceae bacterium | reverse complement strand
CCGGACTGTAACCGCTCCTGTTCAGATAGGCTGTGAGCAGACCTTCTTCGATGTTGCTGTTGTTCTGACGGTCAGTCCAGTCGCCGAGATAGACATAATCGAGTTCGTCATGGAACAGGGTGATGAGGCGGTTTTGCGTGTTGCGTTCAGTTTGGCCGATGGTAGTCATAGTGTCATGAAGAGCATTCATGATTCTCCAACTTGAGTGAGCAGTTTTTTGATTAAGTCAGGGTGATAGTAAATGCCTTGATTTTGCATAGTGGTGACGCATTCCAGAAACGAAGTGATCAAACCTTGTTGCTTGGCTTTAAGGAATGATGGGAGCGATATTGGAAAAGACGATCATAACAATGCCGTTTCTCGCTGAAAATCATCGTTACTATCATCCAGCAAGGCAGCACCGGCATCAAAAGCCATCCGCAAAAATGCAACCCGGCCTATGCCCAGCCATGAAGCGGCACTACCCGATGATAGCTTGCCTTCTTTGAACAGGCTAATGGCTGCCTGTTTTTTTAGATAATCTGCAAAAGCTTCTGCGTTGAGATGGATGCCCATTAATAATTCCGGCGGGCAATCAATGGTTATAGTATGCTGCATAATAATTCCTCAGTAAGTAGTTGCTTATTAATTTTCTCGTTTCTACGCGGCGTGTGGGAACGAGGAAGCAATATTTATCGATTAGCCGCATTTTTGTAGGCGGCATTGCGTTCACGTTTACCCACTGAGACCAGAATAACCATCAGTTCATTATCACGGACTTCCATATACTAAACGATAACCCACAGCGCGAAGTTTTTTTTGTACCGGTTTTTCTGGTCTGATAGCTGCGAGGGTTTATGATGCGGATTTTGTAATCGTTCAATGAGTTTGTTTTTGAATTGTTCGCGGATCGGCGTATCGAGAGATCGCCATTCTTTCAACGCGGCCGGATGAAACTGTAAGTCATAACTCATCAAGCGAAACCTTTACCAACGCCTGCCTGTCATTTAACCGCTGCTCTGCGAGAGCATTTAATTCAATATCTTCCAGTTTTTCCAGCAATGCCTCATAAGCGGCGGCGGGAACACAATAAAATACGGGTTCATTACTGTTAAGAATTACCACAGGAAAGCCACCACCTGCGGCAACGGTTCCCATCGGGTTTTTTTTCAGTTCTGAAACACTCGCCGGCATATCCGCTAAAATCTTGTGCGCCATAGTAATCTCCGATTGACAAGGATAAAAGCGCTATTAATCGTATCAGAAACAGGTCTTACCAACCAATGACGGTACAACTTAAAAATGCGGCGCTTTCCTCATTTCCACGCGCCGCGTGGGAATGAGGAAACATCCACCATACTTTCTACTGCTGTCCAGCGTATGCGCTTGACCAAGGCCAATCGCACACTTCACGGCAGAGTCCAGCTTTTACCGGATTGTTGTGAATATAATTGATTGTACTGTAAAAATGCTCTTCATCGCGAATATAGCGATCCCAATACTCACGCATCCAAAACTGATTTTTAGCCGTACAGGAAATCCCGGGAACGCCGAGCCCCAGCTCGGCATTATGCGAAATAGCCCAACTCCCGGTAAACGACTTCCACGACTGTAAAATCTTCGACAAACTAATCGCAGGTTCAATCAACACATGAACATGATTGGGCATAATACACCAAGCAATCAAACGATAACGCTCACCATCAAATTTCTGCAAGGTTTGCTGCATCACTTCCGCCATCTGCGGATGGCGCAAGGCACAACAACCCAAACCGGCATCCAGCCATTGCTCTACTTTCTTGCGATGCTCACGCTCGCGTACCGAAATTGGCAATTGCACAAGCTCCTGCTCCAGTTGCTTCAGCACTGATTGCGGTAAGGAGTCGACAAGACGGAAGGTGATGAATTGCAGAGTACCCGGCATATCCAAATGCGGCAAATAGCCCCGGCTATACCAACCCTTGGGAGCGTTGGCTTTGCTGGGAGCGCCGAGCCCTAGCTCGGCTATTTCACCTTCAATCATGTGGTTGTTTGTTGTGCCAAGCTGGGGCTTGGCGTTCCCGGGAGTTTTCATGGCAGCCGGATTCTTCCGGTGAGCAGGTTGTGCATCATGCCCTGCTTGAGTGAGCGCGTTTTGGCGAGCCTGGTTTCGAGGGCGGCGATTTCGGCGTCCATGTCAGAGAGGGCTTCAGCAATAGAAATCTGTTCTTCAATTGAAGGAACGGGCAGATTCAGGCTCTTAATGATTTTTGAGCTCAGTCCTTCCATGATTCCTCCAACAGACAGTTGTTTTACTTGATCAAATACTATTTTCGTTTCGAATAACTGGGCTAAGAAACTGGGGTTTAGTTTTCCAGAATCTAGCCTGAGACGTAAAAGGTGACTATCCATAATTCCATCCTTGATTCCAGTCGGAACAATCATACATTTGCCTACTGTCCCCATCATAGATATTAGAAAATCCCCAGTCTTAATCTCGCAGGACCGAAGTTTCCTGTAATGTTCGTAGTTTATGAATCTTTCACCTATGTCCATGTTATTTTCGTAGACATTCTCTTGCCCGTAGACCTTAAAGCCATCCTTCGTTAAATACTCTTTTTTTAAAGCACTTCCAAAAGGCCCTATTTTGATAGAACCTGCGCCTTGAGCCGTCAGGCTTGGTAGTTGCCTGCAATGCCAGTCATCCGGAATTAACCCGAGTTCACAACGTCTAAATCCTTTTTGATTTTGGAATCCAGGCAAACGGTTTTTGCCGGTGAGTAATTCCTGCATGGTGCCTTGTTTGATGTGGCGTTTTTTGGCGATGAGTTGCTCAAGGGATTCGATGAGGGCATCCGTATCGCACAACGCCTCGGCGATGGCTTCTTGTTCGGCTTTTGTAGGGGGGATAATTGCACTAATGCCCATAAGAATCTTGGTGTTGATTGAGGCCATCGTTTGGCCCACAGCAACATCCTTCACCCTTTGTTTAAAACTTTCTGAATGGAAATGAAAACTCAGATAATGAGAGTCGATGTCTTTGCTTTTTAGTCGCACTCGAAGCAATCGACCTGAAAAAAGCCAACCATCTTCCTCTGGTCGCACAAGTGCATTTCGATCAACCGATCCGACACGACTGAATACTAAATCACCATTCCGAATCGAATATGCTTTCAAGCGTGCTCTATCTGCATCAGAGACCATTGGGAGATTCGAATGATAAATACCTCGTTCTCCAAGATGCTCAACGGTGATAATAGGCGTGCCATCGGCCACGTAGTCCTTTTCATGAAGTGCCGAGCCAAAGGGGCCAGTTTTAACTTCTGAAATTTCACCAACTGTCTTCACTTCCCAATCCACAGGAATCACCCCGACCTCAGTCTGTTTATAACCCGGCTTCAGTTCGGTATTCATTGCTTCGCCTCCCGCAAAGTTATCTCCAGCTCGTGGCGTAGCGCTTCTCGATCAGGAAGATAGAGTTGGTATTTCTGCACAAAAAGTTGGCTATTCATCTCATAGGTGGCATATTCCACCAGTAGCTCGTCCTTGTTTTTGGTTAGGATGATGCCGATGGGCGGGTTGTCGCCTTCGATGTTTTCCTCAGTGGCAAAGTAGCCCAGATACATGTTCATTTGGCCGATGTCGTGGTGTTGCACCTCATTGATCTTGAGGTCGATGAGCACGAAACAGCGCAGGATACGGTGGTAGAAGACCAGATCGACCTTATAGTGAGTGTTGGCCAGCGTGATGCGGTATTGTCGACCCACGAAGGTGAAACCTTTGCCAAGTTCCAGCAAAAATTGCTGGAGATGATCACACAGCACCGTTTCAAGGTGGGATTCCGAAATTTGATAAGGTTCGGGAATTTTTAAAAACTCGAACACATAGGGCTCGCGTAGAAGATCGGTGGGTTGTTCGATAATTTGCCCCTGTTGGGCAAGTTGTAAAATGTCGGCCTTGTTCTTGCCCGAAGCTAAGCGCAGAAATAGCGCTGCCGCTTTTTGTCGCTTGAGTTCCGGCACCGACCAGCGTTCGGCAATGGCCTGCTTTTCGTAAAAGCTGCGCTCCATTTCGTCGTCAAGCTTAAGCAGCTCGACATAGTGTGACCAGCTCAATTGGTGAGAAGGCTTCTGACTTATTGGGTAGCGCAGGTATAAAAGCCGCATATAGACAAGATTGCTTCGACTGAAACCCTTACCGTGGAGCAAACTAAGGTCTTTGGCTAGACCAGTAATCAGCGCTTTGCCGT